>WYBJ01000132.1 GCA_011525945.1 Burkholderiaceae bacterium
CGCGATCGAGCAAAATAACGATGCTCGCGGCATCATTTTTCCGGTTGCGATCGCTCCGTTCCAGGTGGCTGTGGTGCCGATCGGTGCCGCCAAGAATGCGCATGTTCGAGCAGCTGCTGAGCAGGTGCACGACGCGCTTGCGGCGGCTGGCATCGAGGCGCTGCTGGACGATCGCGACGAACGCCCCGGGGTGATGTTCGCGGACATGGACCTGATCGGAATCCCGTATCGGATCGTGGTTGGAGAGCGTGGTCTTGCATCCGGACAACTCGAATTCAAGGGCCGACAGGAAGACAAGTCGGTCGCCGTGGCGATCGCCGAGGTAGTCGACTATACTCGGACGCGAATCGTCGCGTCTCGCTAGCGACATCAATTTTTGCCCTGCCAGAGATGAACGCGCTCAAACGCGCATGCGCCGCACGGCGCATCGCGATTCTTCTGCTCGCGACGCTCTTTCATGCCGGCGAGGCACGCCCTGGCCCGCAGGTTTACGAGCCGCTTTCGGCCAGTACCCGGCATGCGCTGCAGAGGGCGGTTTCCGACCAGGCGGTCGAAGGCAGCTCGTTTCAATCGCGGGAACAGGCGCGGTCATGGATACTCGCCATGTCGCCGCGCCTGCGAACGAAGCTGCCGGACTCGGTGGTGCGCATCGACTTCCTGCGCACGGTGCACTACGAGGCTACGCGCGCCGGGCTCGATCCGCAACTGGTGCTGGCCGTCATTCAGGTCGAGAGCAACTTCAGAAAGTATGCCGTTTCCACCGCCGGCGCACGCGGCTACATGCAGGTCATGCCGTTCTGGCTCGATCTCATCGGAACACCGGAGCACAACCTGTTTCACCTGCGCACCAACCTGCGCTATGGCTGCCTGATCCTGCGTCATTACCTCGACATCGAGCGTGGCAATCTTACGCGTGCCCTCGGTCGCTACAACGGCAGTCTCGGCAAGTTGTGGTACCCGTCGCTGGTGCAGACGGCATGGAAGAATGCATGGCAATACGACGAGTCGGTCATCCCGGCAAGCGCGAACGTCAAGAACGGCGGCGGACGCGCCGATGCGACGTTCAGGCCCGATGCGGCCGTGACAGCGGCGGCTCTGCGTCGTTAGCGCCGGCTGTATCGATCGCCCCCGACAAAGTGCGAAGCGACACATCCAATTCCTGCTCTACCCGAGCGAGCAATTCCCCCGCCCCGCGCACCAGCGCGCCATCGGTCGTCTGCGGCTGATACCTACGCACCCCCAACAAGCGATACAAGGCCGCCAGCGACAGCGTTTGCAGATCGCGTACGAGCACCCAGCCCGCGGGCTCGACCCGGCGAACCCACCCCGGCGCGGTCATCGTCTCCAGCAACTGCTCCACGTCGTCCTCCGGAATCCCCGAGTGCCCGACAAGCTCGGCCACAGTGGGCGTCTGTGATTGCATGCGTGCCTGGTGCAGCAGTTCGATCAGGCGCAGAGCCCGATATAGCGCTGCGCTGTCAGCGAATTCAGGGCGCCGCGCGCCCAGGCGCCAATACGGCAGCACGGCCACGACCACCGCGCCTAGCAGGACGATCAGCCACGACAGGTAGATCCATAACAGGAAGATCGGTATGGCGGCGAAGGCGCCGTAGATCAGGTCGTACGTCGGGAACAGGATCACGTACAAGCCGAAGCCGCGTTTCATCAGCTCGAAGCCGAGCGCCGCGGTGATGCCGCCCACCAGCGCATCCTTGGCGGCCACACGGCGATTCGGAATCATTACGTAGAGCAGAGCGAAAGCCGTGCCGTTGAGCAAGAACGGCAGCAGCTTGAGCAGCAACTCTTGCGCACCGCCGCCAACGGATTGCATCGACTGCGTTACCAGCCACGAGGTGAGCGACAAACTGGCGCCGATCAGCAATGGGCCCACCGTGATGGTGGCCCAGTACATCAGCAGTCGCTGCATGACCGAGCGACTGCGACGCGCATGCCAGATACCGTTGAAGACACGCTCGATGCTCACCATCAACATGAGCGCGGTCACGGCGAGGAAAATAAGGCCGACCGCCGTGAGCCGAGCGGCATTGCCGGCGAACTGCTGCATGTAGACTGTGATCACCTTGCCGCTCACTTCGGGTACCAGCGTTGTGAGCAGGAAAACCTTGAACGCGTTCGACCACTCCTGGAAGACCGGAAAGGCCGTGAACAACGTAAGCGCAATCGTGAATAGCGGAACGAGCGCGAGCAGCGTCGTAAAGGTGAGATTCCCGGCGACCTGAACGCAGCGATCGTCGGCGAAACGGGCCGCGACCAGCCGCGCCAATTGGCTGCCGCGCCGCAATGCGTTATCCATCGAGGCAAGCATGCGCGAAGTCTCCGTTGCTATAATCATAGCGGCATTGCGCCGACGCGAGCCGCGTGCCGGTTCGATGTCACGCGCGAGCCAGCACGCCGGCATGCCTCGCGCCCTGTGAATCGCTCCGGCAACGATTGATGCCTGCCCGGCGGGCCGTGCGGCCATGAACGAGATCCTCGTGCTCTACTACAGCCGCTCGGGTAAAGTCGATCGGCTGGCTCACGCGATCGCGCGCGGTGTGGAGCAGGTTGCGGGCGCGCGCGCGCGCATCCGCACCGTGCCGCCGGTGTCGCCGGTGTGCAGTCAGACCGAGCCGGCCATTCCCGCCAGTGGTGCGCCATACGCGCAACTGAGCGATCTGGAAGAATGCACTGGCCTGGCGCTCGGATCACCAACGCGCTTCGGCAACATGGCGGCGCCCTTGAAGCACTTTCTCGATTCGACCGGCACACTCTGGATGCGCGGCGCCTTAGCCGGTAAGCCCGCAGCGGTATTCACCTCCACCGCGACACTTCATGGCGGGCAGGAGACGACCTTGCTTTCGATGATGCTGCCGCTGCTGCATCACGGAATGATCGTCGTCGGTGTTCCTTACACCGAACCGGCGCTCACGGATACGGCCTCAGGCGGTACGCCTTACGGAGCGACGCACATCTCCGGGCGCGACAACGAGCGTCCGATCAGCGAGGACGAAAAGAGCTTGTGCCTGGCGCTCGGTCGCCGGCTGGCGGAAGTCGCACGCAAACTGTCCACATGAGTTGCGCGAGCGTCGTTGCTCCTGCCGCGGTCGACGCTCGGGCGACGCCGGCAGCTTCGAGGCCGGCGCGCCGGATAAGCGGTCCGACTCCGGTCTCGACCACCACGGCGAAACGAGCGTATATCACGTGACGCGGCCGAGTTTGCCCGACGTTCTCCAAGCGGGCGCGCTATTCTTTCTCGTTGCACTCATTGCCTTGTGTGTCGCCTGGGAGGTGTGGCTTGCCCCGCTGCGTCCAGGAGGGTCCTGGATGGTGCTCAAGGCGCTCCCCCTGCTCGCGCCACTGTTCGGCGTCCTGCATGGGCGCGTTTACACATTGCGCTGGTCGGCCATGCTGGTGCTTGCATACTTTGTCGAAGGGACAGTGCGCGCCTATGCCGACAGCGGCCCGTCCAGGGCGCTGGCGGGATTGGAAATCGCGCTCGCCTTGCTCTTCTTCGCGAGCGCAGTCGCGTTCGTACGAACGCGACTGACGACAGAACGCGATCACCGTGCGATTGCACACGCGCGGCAGACCGACGAGCGCGTCAGCGCCGGAAAAGCCAGATCAGAACGCTGAGCGCAATCGAGACCACAATCCCGGTCGTGAGCGGGAAGAAGAACTGAAACCCGTCGCGCTCAATGCGGATATCGCCGGGCAGGCGGCCCAGGCCGAACTTCGAAAGCCACGGCCAGGCCACCCCCACGGCGACCAGGATCAAGCCGACGATGATCAGTCCGCGCGACATGTCTCCTGACCCATCAGATCTGCGGATTGATGCGTACCAGCTTCGAGTGCAACTTGTTCAGGGCGTTGATGTACGCCTTGGCCGACGCGACCACGATGTCGGTGTCGGCGCCCTGGCCATTGACGATGCGCCCGCCCTTGGTCAGGCGCACGGTTACCTCGCCTTGGGAATCGGTGCCGCTGGTAATGTTGTTGACCGAGTACAGCAAGAGCTCGGCCCCGCTGCCAACGACCGACTCGACCGCTTTGAACGCGGCATCGACCGGACCGCTGCCGTGCGCCTCCGAGTGCCGCTCCTTGCCATCCTCGGCGAGTACCACCTTCGCAAACGGCTGCTCGCCGGTCTCGGAATGCGCAGTCAGCGCGACCAGCCGATAATGCTCGCTTTCGAGTTGGTCGTTGTCCTCTTCGGTCACGAGCGTCTGCAGATCTTCATCGAAGATCTCGTGTTTCCGGTCGGCAAGGTCCTTGAAGCGCTTGAACGCCGCGTTGAGCGCCTCCTCGCTGGCAAGCTCGATGCCGAGGTCCTGCAGGCGCGCCTTGAACGCGTTGCGCCCCGAGTGCTTACCGAGCACGAGCTTGTTGGTCTTCCAACCTACGTCCTCTGCGCGCATGATCTCGTAGGTATCCCGGCTCTTCAGCACCCCGTCCTGATGAATGCCGGCCTCGTGCGCGAAGGCATTCGCGCCCACGACCGCCTTGTTGGGCTGCACCGGAAAACCGGTGATGGTGGACACCAGGCGGCTGGCGGGAACGATCTGGGTCGTATCGATGTTGGTGTCGCAGCCGAATACGTCCTGGCGCGTACGTACCGCCATCACGATCTCTTCCAGAGAAGCGTTGCCCGCGCGCTCCCCTAAACCATTGACAGTACACTCGACCTGGCGTGCACCAGCGAGGATCGCGGACAGCGAATTGGCGACCGCGAGCCCCAGATCGTTATGACAGTGCACCGACCACACGACTTTGTCGGAATTCGGGATCCGTTCACGCAAAGACCGGATGAGCTGTCCGAAGTGCTCGGGCAACGTATAGCCGACGGTGTCCGGAATATTGATCGTGGTCGCACCCGCATCGATCACCCGCTCGAGGATGCGGCACAGGAAGTCGATGTCGGAACGGCCCGCGTCCTCGGGTGAGAATTCGACGTTGTCGGTGTACTCGCGCGCCCAGCGCACCGCGCGGACCGCCTGCTCGACGACCTGCGAGGGCTCCATGCGCAGCTTCTTCTCCATGTGAATCGGGCTAGTCGCAAGGAAGGTATGGATGCGTGGCGAACGCGCCGGACGCACCGCCTCGCCGCAACGGCGCACGTCCAGTTCGTTGGCGCGCGCCAGGCCGCACACCGTGCTGTCCTTGACCGCCTGAGCGACGGCGCGCACCGATTCGAAGTCGCCGTCGCTCGCGGCGGGGAAACCCGCCTCGATAACGTCCACCCGCATACGCTCCAGATGGCGGCCGATACGCAGCTTCTCCTCGCGCGTCATTGAGGCGCCTGGACTTTGTTCGCCGTCACGCATAGTGGTGTCGAAGATGATCAAACGATCTTTCATCATTGCCTCCGATTAGTAGCCCGGCGTGGCCGTCGCGCTGACGCGGTCGTGAGCCGGCATGGATTATGGGTTCCCCGGGAGCTGGAGCAACCGGAGCCGACGACTTACTGCGATGGGGAGTGGAGTATTTAGCGCGCGAGGCGCAGCAGCAGGCTGCCCAACAGGACGTTGGCCAGGCAAGACACGAAGAACATAGGTCTGCTGAATATCATGCGCCGACTATATGACGACGGCGCTAGTTTGGCAAGCGCAAGGCCATCAAGTCGAAAGACTCATCGTTCGTGAACGTCCAGGTTCGCTGGGTGGCGTACAGCAATATCCCGGCACGAGTGGGCTTACGCACTGCCCGACCCGGGATCGCCCGATCCAGGTCTGGGTGGGGCGTGGCGCCGGGCGGCTCGCCGCCGCTCGAAATAGCGCATCGCGCCGTAGCCGTAACCCGAGGCCGCATACGCAACCGACAGGCCGAACAGAAGCTCCGGCAAGGTGTTGGAGAACGAGACTACTATGCCGATGGTAAAAGCAATGACCACCACCACCCAGAACGGCACGCTCTTGCGCAGGTTGATGTCCTTGCCGCTGTAATAGGGCACGTTGCTCACCATCGTGAGCCCGGCGATGAGCGTCACGCTCCAGGCGAGCCAACGTATATCCCGGCCCTGGATCTGATATTCGTTCATGGCCCACACCAGCCCCGCCACCAGGCAGGCGGCAGCAGGGCTCGGCATGCCCTGGAAAAAGCGCTTGTCGGCGACCTCGACCTGAGTGTTGAAGCGCGCGAGCCGCAGCGCCGCGCCGAGACAATATACGAACGCGGCCACCCAGCCGAGCCGCCCCATGCCTTGCAGCGCCCAGACGTATGCGATCAGTGCCGGCGCAAGCCCGAACGACACCATGTCCGACAGGCTGTCGTACTCGACGCCGAACGCGCTTTGGGTGCGGGTGAAGCGAGCGACACGCCCATCAAGCCCGTCCAAGACCATCGCGACGAAAATCGCCATCGCCGCCAGCTCGAAGCGGCCATTCATCGCCTGCACGATCGCGTAGAAACCGGCGAACATGGCGCCCGAGGTGATCAGGTTCGGCAGCCAGTAGATGCCATGGCGGCGGAACCGGTTCTTCAGCAACCCCCGATGACGCCCGGGCGGCGGATAGAGATCCATCGGCGGCTAGTGCAACTCGGCCAGTACGCTCGCGCCGGCATATACCGTATCGCCGACGCGCGCCCGCGGTGCGGCATCCGCGGGCAGGTAGACATCGACGCGCGAGCCGAAGCGGATGAAGCCGAAGCGCTCGCCGCGTCGCAAGCGGGTTCCCGGCTGGACGTAGCACAGGATGCGGCGCGCGATCAGACCCGCAACCTGCACGCAGGTGACGTCGGCGCCGCGCTCGGTACGCAACCACAAGGCATTGCGCTCATTGCGGGCGGATGCCTTGTCCAGGGCGGCATTGAGAAAAGCGCCGGCCGAGTACCAGATCTCGCGCACCTCGCCGTCTATCGGGCTGCGGTTGGAATGCACGTTGAAGACATTCATGAACACCGACAAGCGCACCGCGTCGCGCTTGAGATACGGATCATGCATGCGCTCGACCGAAACGATACGGCCGTCCGCGGGCGCGAGCACGAGATTTTCGCCTGGCGGTGGCGTGCGCGCGGGGTCACGGAAGAACTGGACGATGAACGCCGCGGCGAGCCACAAGGGGATCGACCAAGCCCAGCCGGCGAACCAGCCCGTCGCCACGGCGAGAAAAACCGACGTCGCGATGAATGCCCATCCTTCGCGTGCGAGCAGCGGGTGCGGATAGAACGAGCCTTCCACAGCCATTCCAAGCGCCCTTCAGACAGCGTTGCCGCACGACTGCGGTCGCAATGCGGCCATCAATTACGCGACTTGTCGACCAGCCGGTTCTGCTTGATCCACGGCATCATGTCGCGCAGCTTTGCCCCGACCTTCTCGAGGTCGTGCTCGGCCGACATACGCCGCATTGCCTTCAGGGTCGGCGTGCCGGCGCGGTTTTCGAGGATGAACTCGCGCGCGAACTGTCCCGACTGGATCTCCTTCAGGATTCTGCGCATCTCCTCGCGCGTGCGGTCGTCCACGATACGCGGGCCGCGTGTGAAGTCGCCGTACTCGGCGGTATTCGATACCGAATAGCGCATATTGGCGAGCCCACCTTCATAGATCAAGTCGACGATCAGCTTCACCTCGTGCAGGCATTCGAAGTACGCCATCTCGGGCGCATAACCAGCTTCGACCAGCGTTTCGTAGCCTGACTGGATGAGCGCCGTGAGCCCCCCGCAAAGCACGACCTGTTCGCCGAAAAGATCGGTTTCGCATTCCTCGCGAAACGTCGTCTCGATCACACCCGCGCGCGCCGCACCGATTGCCGCGGCGTATGACAACGCCAAATCGCGCGCACGCCCGCTCGCATCCTGGAACACCGCGATGAGCGAAGGCACGCCACCGCCCTGCACATAGGTCGAGCGCACGAGGTGCCCAGGACCCTTGGGCGCGATCATCACCACGTCCAGATCCTTGCGCGGCTCGATCTGCTGGAAGTGAATGTTGAAGCCATGCGCGAACGCGAGCGTGGCGCCCTTGCGGATGTTCGGCGCAATATCCTGTCGACAGACTTCGGCGTGATGCTCGTCCGGAAGCAGGATCATCACCAGATCGGCGCCCTTGACCGCATCGTCCACCTTCTTGACTACAAGACCAGCCTTCTTCGCCTTGTCCCACGATGCGCCGCCCTTGCGCAATCCGACCGTCACCTTGACGCCCGAGTCCTTCAGATTATTGGCGTGCGCGTGGCCCTGCGATCCATAGCCGATGATCGTGACCTTCTTGCCGCGGATCAGCGATAGGTCGGCATCCTTGTCGTAGTACACCTTCATGGTTTCCCCTTTTGTGATCGGGCGCGGCGCGAGCGCCGAGCTGCAAAGCTAGAGCTTCAGTACACGGTCGCCGCGCCCAATGCCGGAAGCCCCGGTGCGCACGGTCTCGAGGATCGCATCGCGCGATACCGCCTTGAGAAACGCATCGAGCTTCGAGCCGCTGCCGGTGAGCTCGATGGTGTAATCACGGTCGGTCACATCAATGATGCGGCCGCGGAAGATGTCGGCCATGCGTTTCATTTCCTCCCGGTCCTTGCCGACCGCTCGCACCTTCACCAGCATGAGCTCGCGCTCGATGTGTTCGCCCTCGGACAGATCGATGACCTTGACCACATCCACCAGCTTATTGAGCTGCTTGTTGATTTGCTCGATCACGTCGTCCGAGCCGTTGGTGACGATGGTCATGCGCGACATCGTCGGATCCTCGGTCGGCGCGACGGTGAGCGACTCGATGTTGTAGCCACGGGCGGAAAACAATCCCGAGACGCGCGACAGCGCGCCCGGTTCGTTCTCCAGCAGGACAGAGATGATGTGCCGCATCGACCAGCGCCTCCCAGCAAAACGTCGCTCAAACGAGGATCATCTCGGACAGCCCCTTGCCGCCCGGAATCATCGGATAGACGTTCTCTGCCTGGTCCGTGACGAAATCCATGAATACCAGCTCGTTCTTGCGCTTGAACGCCTCGGCGAGCGCCCCCTCGACATCGGCCGGCTTCTCGATACGCATCCCGACATGGCCGAACGATTCCGCCAGCCGGACGAAATCGGGCAGCGCATCCATGTAGGATTCGGCGTAGCGGTTACCGTGGAAGAACTCCTGCCACTGCCGCACCATACCCATGTAGCGGTTGTTGAGGCTGATGATCTTGAGCGGCAAGCGGTATTGCTTGCACGTCGAAAGTTCCTGGATGCACATCATGATAGATGACTCGCCCGTCACGCAGACCACCGTCTCTTTCGGATGCGCGAGCTGCACGCCCATGGCAGCCGGCATGCCGAAGCCCATCGTACCCAGGCCCCCGGAGTTGATCCACCGCCGAGGTTTTTCGAACTTGTAGAACTGCGCCGCCCACATCTGGTGCTGACCCACGTCGGAGGTTATATATGCCTCGCCTTTGGTCACTTCGTGCAGCTTCTGGATGACGTACTGGGGCTTGATAAGCGGGCTCGATCGGTCGTACTTGAGGCTGTCGCGCGCACGCCACAGCTCGATCTGCGCCCACCAGGTCTTGAGCGCGCTCGCATCGGGCTTGGCGGTAGAGGCTCCGAGTTGCTTGCTCAACTCCTGCAGGACATCGCGCACGTCGCCCACGATGGGCACGTCGACCCGGACCCGCTTGGAGATCGAGGACGGGTCGATGTCGATATGGATGATCCTGCGCTTCTCATCGAAGAAATGGCGCGGATTGCCGATCACACGATCGTCGAAACGCGCGCCGATCGCGAGCAGCACGTCGCAATGCTGCATCGCCATGTTCGCTTCGTACGTGCCGTGCATGCCCAGCATGCCGAGAAACTGTCCATCGCTCGCGGGATATCCGCCCAGGCCCATTAGGGTGCTCGTGCAGGGAAAGCCGAGCTTGCGCACCAGTTGCGTGAGCTCCTTGGTCGCACCTCCCAACACCACGCCCCCGCCGGTGTACACCATCGGCCGTTCGGCGTGCATCAGCAGCGAGAGCGCCTTCTTGATCTGCCCGCCATGACCCTTGGTCACCGGGTTGTAGGAGCGCATCGAGATCGTTGCAGGGTACTCGAAGGCGGCCTTGGCCGCCGTCACGTCCTTGGGGATGTCGACCACGATAGGCCCCGGGCGGCCGGATGCAGCAACAAAAAACGCCTTCTTCATCGTGCCCGCGATATCGTGTACATCCTTGACAAGGAAATTGTGCTTGACACAGGGCCGCGTGATACCGACCGTATCGACCTCCTGGAAAGCATCCTGCCCGATTGCGTGCGTAGGCACCTGGCCTGTGACCACCACCAGCGGAATCGAATCCATGTACGCCGTTGCGATGCCGGTGACGGCGTTGGTAACACCGGGGCCGGATGTAACCAGCGCCACGCCGACCCGCCCGCTCGCTCGGGCGTACCCATCGGCGGCGTGCACCGCGGCCTGTTCGTGGCGCACCAGGACATGCTTTACCTTGTTCTGCCTGAAAAGTTCGTCGTAGATGAAGAGCACGGCGCCGCCCGGATAGCCGAAAACGTAGTCCACGTTCTCCTCTTGCAGGCATCGCACCACGATCTCTGCCCCGCTGATTTCCATCGCACTTTCCGGAAAAAACCGAACTTGAGACATTACCGGCAGGCGTCGTGCCGGTCAAGCCGACGGGTTGGCCGCGCCTGGCATGGCTCACGCAGCAGGCATTTGCTAACATCGCCCGCGGTACGCAGGGACGTAGATCGGTGAGCGAAGGCGACGGCGCCAGTGTGCGGCGGCAGTCCCTGGGAGTGGTTCGGGATAAGGCAAGCACAACTGGCTACCCGCAAGGAACTGTCCGATTTCCTCGCCGAAGTCGAGCGACGTGCATACAAGCAAGCGCTTTATGCCGTGCGCGATTCGCACACCGCGCTCGATATCGTGCAGGACGCCATGCTCAAGCTCGCCGAAAAATATGCGGCGCGGCCTGCTCACGAGCTTCCGCTGGTGTTCCAGCGGATCATTCAGAACGGCATTCGGGACCACTTCCGACGGCTGCGCGTGCGGTCGTTCTGGACGTCACCCTTATCGGCGCTCAAGCCTTTCGGCGCGCAGGACGATGATTCCGATCCGCTGGAGAACTTGCAGGTGGATCTCGGCGCGAAAATTGGGACCGAGTTGCCCACAGCCGCCATGGAGCAGGCGCAAACGGTTGGATTGATTGAGAAAGCACTCGAAGCCCTGCCTGCTCGTCAACGTCAAGCGTTTTTGCTGCGTTACTGGGAGGAAATGGATGTGGCAGAGGCGGCCGCAGTCATGGGATGCTCCGAGGGCAGCGTAAAGACGCACTGTTCAAGGGCGACCCATGCGATTGCTGCATTCCTGAAGCGAAAAGGTTTTGAACCATGAGCATGAGCGAACACGAACTGGCGGGCCGCATCGTGCAACGACTCGAGCGTGGTCTGGACGACCTTGATCCGCGTAGCCTGGCGCGATTGCACTCGGCGCGCGCTGCCGCGCTGGACCATTTCCAGATCGAAACCGCGTCCCCGCTCGCATGGACCGGCGCCGGCTCTGCGGTTGCCCTGTTGCGCCGCTTGAGCCCGCAGTATCTGCTGCCGATTGTCGGCATGGTGCTCACCGTATCTGCGATGGTCTATTGGCAGCAGCAACAACGCATCGAAGACCCGGTCGAAATCGACGCGAAACTCCTTGCCAGCGATCTGCCGATCGACGCGTTGCTCGACAAGGGTCTCGATACATGGCTGCAGCGTTAGCTTCGCTCGCCTTGCTGCTGTGCCTTGTTTCGCCCGCCCCCGCCCTGGCAGCCGAGGCAACCCGGCCGGCCTGGTCGGACCTGACCGCTCCGCAGCGCAAGGTTCTGGAGCCGCTGCAACACAAGTGGTCAAGTATCAGTGCGCTACAGCGCAAACGCTGGATGGCGCTGGCCGACCGCTATCCCCACATGAGCTCGGCCGAACAGAAGCGCATCCAGGAGCGCATGCAGGATTGGGCGAAGTTGACGCCGCAGCAACGCGATGCGGCACGCAAGCGCTATCGGGCGCTGTCCAAACTTACCCCGGAGCAACGTCGCGCCATCATCCAGCAATGGACCGAGTCGCAGGAAGCGCAGCAGGCGCCTCCGAGCGAGACAACACCGCCGGACACGACCGATACTGCGAAATCCGCCGAGCCGCCGCCGGCCGAGGGCAGCGCGCTGCCGGAGACGGCCTCCGGGCTCGTCGCCGATCCGCCCGAGCCGGCCACGAAGCCGTAGTCCTCGAGTGGTCATGTCGGATTCTCGCCCCGCACGAGCGGCTTGCGCACCGCTGCGCACACGCCTTCTGGCGCTAGTCTACGAAGCGCTGCTGCTCATCGCCCTCCTCATGCCGGCGACTGCGATTTTTATCGCCATCGCCGGAGACGCCCGCCAAGGCCCGCTGCATATCGTGCTGCAGGTCTATCTGCTGGCAATCGCCGCAGCCTATTTCGTCTGGAGTTGGACGGCCGGGCGACGTACCCTGCCCATGCGCACCTGGCGGCTTCGACTGGTGGATCGGCGCGGGCAAGCTCCGAGTGCAGGCGTGGCTCTGGCACGGTTCGTGACTGCGATGTCCACCTGGCCACTCGGCGCACTGCCGCTGTGGTGGGCGCTGCTCGATCCGGAGCGACAGTTCCTGCACGATCGCGTGGTCGGTACGCGCCTGCTGCGCGACCCATCGCCACCTGCCCGGGGCGCGGACACGCGTCGGTGCTAGCGCCGCTCCAGCAGCGAAATCATGACGAAGGCGAGCAAGAGAAAGAGCGCTCCGGGCAACAGTGCGCTCAGTGCCACCGGCCACTCGTAGATGAGCCCCAGATAGCCTGTCAGGCGGTTGGCGAGGTGAAACGCCAGGCCCAGCATGATGCCGACGAAGATCCTGCCACCGATGCCGCCCGTGCGCCGGTGCAGATGAGCAAATGGCAGCGCGAGGACCATCATAACCACGGCAGCCAAGGGGTAAGTAAACTTGGTCCAAAGGGCAAGCTCGAACCTGGCTGACTGCTGCCGGTTTTCCCGCAAATGCTGCACGTAGGCGAACAGATCGCGCGCCGACCGCTGCTCCGGATCCACCAGCAGGACGTTCAGAATCTCCGGCGAAAGCACCGAGGTCCAGTAGCTCTGGTCGACGTGTTCGACGCGGGTGCGGCCTTGGTCGAACACCGTGCGCACGACGTTGCGTAGCAGCCAGCGCTCGTCCTCCTGATAGACCCCCCGTTCGGCATAGCTGATCGAAAGCAGGCGGTAGTCGTCGTCGAACTGATAAATGCGAACGCCCGCCAGCGTCCCGTCGGGCAGCGGCTGCAGCACATTGATGAAGCTGTGCGCCTCGCGTATCCATAGCCCGGAACGAAAGTCGCTCGCGACCACGCCTGTTTTCGCCCGCACGCGCAGACGCTGGGCAGCCTGCTCGGAAGCCGGTGCGACGAATTCGCCCAGCAGGAAATTCACGGCGGCAAGCACCAGGCCGACCTGCGCCAGCATCGCGGCGAAGCGACGCACCGATACGCCGGAGACGCGAATCACCGCGTACTCGGAATTGGCCGCCAACTGCGCCAGGGCAAAGATGGTCCCGATCAAAACGGCGATCGGAAAGAGCTCATATACGTGCCCGGGCACCGACAAGAGCACGTAACCGATGATTTGCGGCAGGCGGTAACTGCCTTGCCCGAAATCCTTCAGTTCGCGGATCAGATCGAACAGCGCAAACAGGCTCACGAGCGCGGCAAACACGAACGCGGTCGCACCGAGTGTCTCGGTCACGAGATACCGGCGGATGAGCTTCATGCGGATCTGCGCCGCAACGAAAAGACCGCTACGCGCCGATAGAAAAGCGCTGCCAACACCAGCAGCATGCTCGCGTGCACACCAACGATCCCGGTGAACGCGCTGATCCGACCTTGCGCGACCCAAGCCTGAACCATGCTCATGCAGTTGCTGTAGACGAGGTAGATCAGGAGCGCCAGGATCAGATTGAGCGAGCGACCGCCACGTGGATTGACGAAGGACAAGGGAATCGCCAGCAGCGACAGTACCAGCGCGGAGATTGGCAGCCCGATGCGCCAAGTTAGCTCGGCGCGCGCGCGCGGCGTTCGCAAGCGCAGCAGGTCGTAGGTATCGAGCGACTTGACACTCGGCAGGCCGGGCTTGGCTTCATAGGCTTCGATACGCAGCGCGTAGCGCTCGAAGCGGGTGATGCGAAACTCGGGCGAGCCCGGCGTCCCCTCGTAGCGACTGCCGTCGGTGAGGACCAGAAACCGATCGCCGTTCGGTGCGACTTCCTGGTAACCCCGCCGGGCGACCATTACGCCCTCGCGCTGGTGCTGCAGCGAGCGCACGAACACGTTGGCGACGAGATTTCCGTCGCCTTCTATCTGTTCCACGAAGAACACCCGGTCGGCATGCCTGGATTCGCGAAACACCCCGGGAGCTACTCCCGACAGTTCGTCGCGCGAGTTGAGCTGCACGCGGTACTCCTCGGCCAAACGCACCGACCAGGGTGAGAGCAGCAGCGATAGCAGCGCGACCGTCAGCACCAGAGGCACGGCGAACGCGAGTACCGGTCGGATCCAGGCGTAGAGGCTCACACCGGCGCTGAACCAGACCACCATCTCCGAGTCGCGGTAACTGCGTGTGAGCGTCATCAGCACCGAGACAAAGAGCGTGAGCGTGAGCAGCACCGGAAAGTAGCCGAGCGCACTGAAGCTCAGCATCGCGGCTACTGCATCTACGGCGAGCGTCCCTGCCGCGGCTTGCCCCAGATAACGGATGAACTGGGTCGTGAGGGTGATCCCCAGTAGCACAACGAACACGCCCGCAGCACTGGTCGCGAACTCGCGCAGCAGGGTGCGACGAAAAATCATGCGCGGCCTTTGCTAGTGTCCCAGTTTGATTGTAAGGGCGGATGCGAGCCACAAAGCATGCCGATACCAAACTCGAGAACCTATGCGACCTTTTGACTTGATGTCGTCGCTACTCCCATAATTCAGCGGGATACCGGCAGGGGAGGCGCCACCCTCGGGGCTGCGCAGCGATGTCGACCCTCCGGACAACGTCCGCGGATCGGTGCTCGATGGCTCCGATCGCGTCGCTTGTTCGAAGCAGGAGAGCGCAGTGGAATTTAGCATAAAAAGCGGGGCTCCCGAGAAGCAGCGTAGTGCCTGCGTGGTGGTGGGCGTGTTCGAATCGCGCAAGCTTTCGGCAGCGGCCGAATCGATCGATCGGGTGGCGAACGGCTATCTGGCCGAGGTTGTTCGCCGCGGCGACATGGAAGGAAAGCTCGGCGCGACCCTGTTACTGCATAATGTGCCGAACGTACTCGGCGATCGAATACTGCTCGTTGGACTCGGACGCGAGCGCGAGTTTCGCGACAAGGAATACCGCGACGCCTGCAAAGCAGCAGTGCGTACCCTCAACGAAACCGGCGCGATGGAAGCCGTACTGTTCCTGACCGAACTGCCGGTGCGCCGCCGTGGCCTCGCCTGGAAGATCGCGCAGGCGGTGCTGGTTGCCGCCGAGACGCCGTATCAATTCAATCGGTTGAAGAGCAAGCAGGAAGAAGTGCGCCGGCCGCTGCGCCGCCTCACGCTCACCGTGACGCGCCGCTCGGAGCTTGCCGAAGCGGAAACGACGGCGCACCAGGCACAGGCGGTCGCCGAAGGCGTGCGCGTTGCCAAGGATCTCGGCAATCTACCGCCGAACATCTGCACGCCGGCGTACCTGGCCGAACAAGCTCGCAGCATAGCGAGCACACACGGCATGAATTGCGATGTCCTCGAAGCCGAGGACATGCAGACCCTGGGCATGGGCGCGCTGCTGGCGGTAGCGCGCGGCAGCGCCGAGCCGCCCAAGTTGATCGTGCTCACCTACCGGGGTGCAGATGCAGCGGCGCAGCCGGTAGTGCTGGTCGGCAAGGGCATCACGTTCGACACCGGCGGCATCTCGCTCAAGCCCGCCACCGAGATGGACGAAATGAAGTTCGACATGTGCGGCGCTGCTTCGGTACTCGGCACGCTGCTCGCCGCTGCCCAGATGAAGCTGCCCCTCAACGTGGTCGGGATCATCCCGAGCACGGAAAACATGCCGGGCGGCCGCGCGACCAAGCCGGGCGATGTCGTGACGACGCTGTCGGGCCAGAGCGTGGAGATTCTCAATACCGACGCGGAAGGTCGTCTCGTCCTGTGTGACGCGCTCACGTATTGCGAGCGCCTGAAGCCCGCGGTCGTAATCGACATTGCAACGCTCACCGGCGCTTGCGTGGTAGCACTCGGTCACGTCGCCGCGGGGCTTTTCGCCAACGACGACACCCTGGCGCGCGAGGTGCTTGCAGCGGGCGATGCGGCTTACGATCGCGCTTGGCACATGCCACTGTGGGACGACTACCAGGAACAGTTGCGCAGCAATTTCGCCGACATGGCGAACGTCGGCGGGCGTCCCGCGGGCAGCATCACCGCCGCCTGCTTCCTGTCGCGCTTCGCCAAGAATTTTCGCTGGGCGCACCTCGACATCGCGGGGGTAGCGTGGAAATCGGGCCGGGAGAAGGGCGCAACCGGCCGGCCGGTGCCGCTGCTCGCGCAGTTCCTGCTCGAGCGCGCCGGTGCCGCTTCGCGAAGCTCGGGCGCGTGACCACGATCGACTTCTACACTCAGGTGGCGGACAAGCACGACTTCGTGCGCCGATTGTGCGCCAGGGCGCTCGCGTCTCGCGCACGGCTCGTGCTGTGGGCGCCCGACCGCGAGACTTGCCAGCGCCTGTCGCGCATGCTGTGGAGCGTTCCCGCAACGAGCTTCATCGCGCACGTCGCTGCACACGACCCGCTCGCTGCGGTCACACCCGTCATTCTGGACTGTGAGGCCGGCACGTTCACGCACGACGACGTGCTGGTAAATTTGCGCGCCGAGGTGCCGTCCTTCTTCAGCCGGTTCAATCGCCTTATCGAAATTGTCGCCGCTGGCGACGAGACCGACGCAAGCGCGGCGCGAACGCGTTATCGCTTTTACCGTGACCGCGGCTACGAGTTGCGCACCCACGACATGTCGCGCGCGGCAGCCGCACCCAACGTTCGATGAGCGACGACGCGCACAACGGGGAACTCATCCGCAAGGTCGATGCGCTGCTCGACAAGCATCGAGGTATGGACCTAGCGGTGCGATCGTCCGACGAGAATCCGCCTGCCGCGGCCGCCGAGACGAGCGCCCACGGTTCGCCTCTCGCGCGCGAACCCTCGCCCTCACCAGTGCACGGCGCGGACGCAGAGAAGGAGCAGGCATTGTCACCCGATCCGGCCATAGGTAACGACCCGGAGATTCCGATTCTGACCGACATCGTGCTGCCGGCGCCCCCTCTGTTCGAGCAACTCGATGCCACCGAGATCGAATCCGGCGCCGACTTGGTACGGCGCGACAAGCTTGCCGCCCCCCCGGACACCGCGACCGACGCCGAGACCTCGCTGATCACCCGCGTACAGACACAGAATCTCGAACATCAGGTCTACTTGAAGCTTCGAGCCAGTCTCGATCAGGAGATCGCGCAGGTGATCGAGCAGCGCTTTCTGCCGGCCATCGGCGATGCACTCAATCACGCGGTCGAACGCATTACCGAGCGGCTGGAAAGCAGTGTCGCCGCCGGGCTGCAGTCCTCGCTGAGCGAACTGCTCGGTGCGCGCACGGCCAGCACGGCGCAGATCCCGGCGGCGCCGAGCGCCGAAACCGGCTCCAGTATAATCCCGCCCTTTTCCCCCGTTTCTCCTTCGATGGATCTCGCCAAGAGTTTCGAGCCGCAGGATATCGAGCGCTCGTGGTACCAGCGTTGGGAAGCGGCCGGCTATTTCCGTGCCGGCTTCAATCCGGAGAATCCGAGCTATTGCATCCTGCTCCCGCCGCCGAACGTAACCGGCACGCTGCACATGGGGCACGCATTTCAGCACACGCTGATGGATGCGCTCATCCGCTACCAACGCATGCGTGGGAGCAATACCCTTTGGCAGCCCGGTACCGACCACGCCGGCATCGCCACGCAGATCGTGGTCGAGCGTCAACTCGAGCAGCAGGGGCTCGATCGCGCCACACTTGGGCGCAGCCGATTCGTCGAGCGGGTATGGCAGTGGAAAGCCGAGTCGGGTTCGACCATAACGCGCCAGATGCGTCGTCTGGGCGCATCGTGCGACTGGGAG
>WYBJ01000013.1 GCA_011525945.1 Burkholderiaceae bacterium
CGGCGGTCACTGATGATCGCCAGGTCGAAGCTGGTGCCGCCCATGTCCGCCTCGATCACCTTGCGCTCGCCGAGCAGCCCGGCAAGGTAGGCCGCGCCCTGGGCCGCGACCGCAGGCCCGGATTGCAGAGTCTGCAGCGCGACGGTCTTCGCCACGCGCGCGCTGCCGCCGCTCGCGTGCACCACGAGCAGCGGGCGCGGGTAGCCCGCGTCGCGCAGCTTGTCCTCGGCGCGATAGAGCGCGCGCGCTAGATCGGCGTGGATATAGGCATTCAGGAGCGCCGAGTTCGTGCGCGCATGGTCGTCGGCCACGTGCGCGATCTCGGTGCCCAGCTGCAGCGGGACCGAGCGCAGATAGTGGACGGGGTAGCGCGCAAGAACGATTTCGCGAACGCGCCGTTCGTTTTGAGGATTGCGCCAGGCGTTGCGGAAGCTCGCCACGATCATCCGGGCCCCCGCGCGAATCAGCTCGCGCACCTTGGCGAGCACCGCCGCCTCGTCCACCTCGCGCACGAGCAAGCCGCCGTCGTCCACCTCCTCGGCGACGCCGGCCACCATCTCGGCCGCAATATAGCGATCGACGATGGCCGCGCGAGCCGCGCCGTACAGGGATTGCTCGAAACCGGCGCTCACCAGCAGCCCGAGCTTGGGCCCCGCGCGCTGCACCAGCAGGTTGGTTCCCACCGTGGTCGATACTCGTACCACCGCAGTGCGGCGCAGGAACTCCGCCAGACCGATTCCGAACGCGGAGCAGCCCGCGGCGATGCAGCTCATGAAGCCCTCGGTGATGTCGTGCGGGGTAGTGATCACCTTCTCGGTGCGCGCTTGCGTGCCGTCGGTGAAAAAACCGTCTGTGAAAGTGCCGCCGATGTCGATATCGATGGTGTACGCTGGTCTCTCCACGCGGTCCTCGCTAGCGCTTCAATCGGGCGCCGAACTGACCAAGGGCTTCGGGCGAGGTATCGGCGCGCACCTCCCAGGTGGTGGCGACTAGGCGTCCGGCTTCTGCCGGCTGCGACAAACCCTCCGCGCCTGCCGATAGCGCCTCCGGCGCCACGGCCGCGACTCGGGTGTCACGCGTGCCAGGCGCGACCACGTAGCCCGCGCCCAGTTGCGCATACGTGTCGAACATCGCGGGCGCCATGGGCGCGCGCGACACCACTACGACCGGAACGGCGTAATACGAGGCCAGATTGAACAGCGCATCGAAGGCGCCCGCGACCTCCGCGAATTGCGGCACAGCGTCCTCGAGCAGAGCAAGCCCGCCCACGCCGAGCTCGCAATACGCGCGAGCCAGGGCAGTCGCGAGGGACGCAGCCCGCTCGGCGCGCGCGTGCTCGGCGGCGCGCTCTTCCGCCTCGGGCGCGGCGCCAAACAACCTCGCGAGCAGCGTTGCCGGTCCGGTGAGGCATCCGAGCACGCAGGCCTGCGCCGGGACCATTTCGCACAACTGACGGGTGACCGCGAGCGCGTGCCTGATAACCGGCGTGGCGAGGAAAGCGTCGGGACCGGGGAGATCAGCCGGCGCCGCGTTCGAGGCGAGGATGTCGCCGAAGGCGTCGCGCGTCAGCGTGGCGCCGGCCGCTTGCGCCTCGAGCCCGGTGTCGAACCAGTTGGCGCAGGCGTCGGTACGGAACATGCGCTGGGCGGTGCCTAGGGCGTGCGCGGCGAGCGGCGCGTCCTCGCATGCTTCGCCCCAGCTCACTTGCTCCAGACGCAACGCAAGACGGAAGACAAAGGGAACGAACACATCTCCGCCACGCGTAGCCATCAGGACTTCGAGGCTCTTGCGCATCAGCGGTAGAGCCCCCAGAACGGCTTGTCGTAGCCTGGCGTGCGGGGCTCGGGCCATGCTCCGTAGTATTTCAGGATCGCTTCGGGCGGCTTCTTGCGCTGCCAGGCGCGCATGAACGCCGCGAAGGGCTTGCCCTTGCGCAGCCGCTCGCGCCGGATGGCGGCTCGCCGGCGCGTGCTGGCTGCGCTATCGATAAGGCCGGTGGCGGGGTCGACGACCACCCCGTAGATCTTCAACGCCACCTCGGCGGTGATCAGGTTTTCCCTCAGATCACCGAGCACGCGTTCGGGCTCGCGCTCGAGAACGTCGCCGTAGCCTCCGCCGCCTCCCAGGCCGAAGCACATGAGGTCGCCCGGCTTGAACGCCTGCGTGGCCTGTCCCGAAGCCTCGAGGCGGTACTCGCCCTTCAGCTTCCTCCGCGTCAACAGCTCGTACTGGCTGATGTCGACCTCCTCCCCGCGCTCGATCCGCTCGAACAGGTCCGTGTTCTTGATCACCACCCGCGGGTTCGGCGGGCCGTAATAGCCTCCCATCAGGCCGGGGTTGTGGCTGATCTTGTCGGCGCTGCCCCAGGAGCTCATGAAGCACCCGAGGTGTCCGCAGGTGGAGATCTCGACCAGCGGCGAGCCGCCGCGGTACCGGCCGAATCCGTGATAGTTCTTTTCCAGCCGCCGTGCCAGAACGAAGTGCGGAAGTCGTGCATCGGTATCCTCGGTCTCGCCCGCGTCGGTGAACGGCCCCCAGTAGAATCCGACCGCGCTTTCGCCGTCGCTGTCGAACCGGCCGCCCTGTCCCGAGGCGTTGGCGCTGCCGGTGAAATTGGCGGTGGCATAGCCCAGGCGGTTCTCGCCCGCGAAGATCATGAGCATGATGTTGCGCGAGTGGGGCGCCTGGACTGCTTCGCGATGCGGGCTGCTGAAAAGCAGTTTGGAACCCAGCACATGCAGGCCATTCACCACGCAGGCCGAGATCGACGTGCCCATGCCGTGCGCCAGCTCGTCGCGTGAATTGGCGATGGAGGGGCCTTCCACCAGGTAGCGGATCGGCTGCAGCAGTCCAGCGTTCGGCGCGAGCCCGCGGAAAAAATACGAAAACATGTACACGGCCGTGGAGGCGCGCACCAGGTGCCACGTCGAATGCATCGGCCCGAGCCCGTTTTCCGGCGAGACGCCCTGCACCAGCACCGTCATTCCGTCGCCCTCCTTGAAGAGCGTGACCGGAATGCGCGTCAATCCGAGCTGCCCCCCGAGTTCGTCGTCGTTGAACATCACGGCGCGGAAGATGCCGTCGGTGAGCTCGCGCAGCCGCGCGCGCGCCGCCTCCTCGGACTTGATCAGGATGCGCCGCATGCCGCCGACCACTGGCTCGACGCCGCGTCGCTCGATTTCCCGCAGCAGCCGCTTGCGCAGCACGTCGAGGGTGGCGACCCGCGACTTGAGGTCGGCGGCGAACACGAACGGATTGCGCACCGAGCCGGCGAGAAAATCGAGAATGTCTTGGCGCAGCCGGAAGCGCTCGCCGATGCGCATCATCGGGACATGGATGCCTTCCTCGTAGCGTGTGCGCGCCTTGGCGTTGAAGCCGCCCGGCGTCGGCGAGCCGGAATCTCCCTGATGCCCGCCGCAGGTGGCCCAGGCGACCAGCTCGCCCTTCCAGAAAACGGGCATCGCGGTGAACATGTCGAACGCGTGCACGCCGCCGCCAAGCTCGTCGTTGAAGAAATAGATGTCGCCGTCGGCGAGGCCTACCGTCGGGTCGTTGCGGTAGTACTTGGTTGCGTACTTGATTTGCGCGTTGTTGAGCATGGTGTGGAAATAGATGCCGGTAGCCACGGCCACTGGATCGCCCGAGGCGGTGAACAGCGCGCAGTTCATGTCGCCGGTGATCACGCTCTCGGTGATGGAGAGCGCCATGTAGACGTCGCGCGCCTCTTCGACGATCGCGGTTAGCTTGTGGGTCAGCAGCTCGGTATCGACCTCCGAAAGCTGCGCCATGCCGCGGCGCTCCAGGTCGGTGATCGGCTCCAGGCCGCGCGAGATCAGTTCCGGGTCGCAGCCCGGCCGCCTGCCATAGGCATCGATCTCGTAAATCAGCCCGTCGAACAAGCGCGCGTGCGCGTCGAATAGTTGGCCCATTACTGGCTGCTCCCCGCTTTTGCTTTGCGCTCGATCCAGCCGACGCCCCATTCATCCGTGCGGAACCGCCAGCCCGGTGGTGTCACGATGACGGTATCGTCGGATTCGCACAGCACCGGACCGTCGAGCACCACGCCCGCCTCGAGACCCGCGAGCTGATGAACCGGCGTCTCGAGAAATCCTTGCTCCGGTCCCCAATACGCCTTGCGCGTGCCGGCGGCCGGCGGCGCGCCGGCCGCACCAGCCGGCATGCGCCGCATCGTGTACTTGCCCACCGGTCCCACCGCGTTCACGCGCATCTGCACCAGCTCGATGCCGGCTTCCTGATAGACGGCGCCGATGCCGTATTTCTGGCCGTAGGCTGCGTTGAAGCGATCGCAGAGATCGCGCAGGTCGTCCGCCGATTCCAGGCGCAGCTTGGTCGAGCGCACCGGCAACGTCTGGCGCTGCTGCCCGTAGCACATGTAGAGGTCGATCTGCAGCTCGACCTCGCTCATTTCGAAGCCTTCCTCCACCATGTCTCGCCGGCCGAACGAGACCAGGCTTTCCACCGCCTCGTTCAGCGGCACGAGGGACTCCGTGGTGTACCTGCCGTCCTTGTGGGAATAGAGGTTCAGCCCCAGGGTGCGCTCGTAGCTCTGCAGAATGTCCAGGATGAGCGTGCTGAATGCGCCGAATACGCTGGAGAAGGAGAACGTCGCGACGCGGCTGACATCGGCCGCGTGCGCGTAGCCGGTGGCATGCACCGGACCGGCGCCACCGAGCGCGAAGAGCACGAATTCGCGCGGATCCTGTCCCGAGGTGAGGGCGCAAATGCGGTACATTTCCTGACCCATGACGCCGTCGATCAGGCTCTTGATCCGCCAGGCGGCATCGACGATCGACAGACCGAGCGGGTCGGCGATCTTGGCGGCGATCGAGCGTTCGGCTCTTTGTGGATCGAGGCGCAGCTTGCCGCCGAGGAAACTGCGTGGGTTGATGTAGCCGAGAACCACGTCCGCGTCGGTCACCGTCGGCGCCTCACCGCCCCGCCCGTAGCACGCCGGCCCTGGATTCGATCCCGCGCTGTCCGGTCCCACGCGCAGCTCGCCGCTCACGACGCGCGCGATCGAGCCGCCCCCCGCGCCGATCGACCAGTGCGCCACGTAGGGCACCTGGACGCGGAAGCGATCGACGATCGGATCGTACTCGTACACCCGGTCGCGCCCTTCCACGACCAGTCCGACGTCGAAGCTGGTGCCGCCCACGTCGGAGACGATCACGTTGCCCAGGCCGAGTTGCCGGCCGATATGGTCTGCGCCCATGACGGTCGCCGCGGGGCTGCTGCCGAGAAGATGCAGCGCCTGCGAGCGCGAAAGCGAGGACAGGCCGCCGGTGTTCTTCGCCACGAATACCGGCCTGCGGTAGCCGATCTCGCGCAGGTCGTCGCTTAGCCGCACGAGATGGCCCTCCGTGATTTCACGCAGATAAGCGTCGATGATCACCGTCATCGAGCGCCGGTATTCCCCGGACTTCGGCGAGATCGCGTGCGAGAGGTAGACCGGCATGTGGCCGAGATAGCACTCCGGATATTGCTCGGCGATGATCTCGCCGATGCGCCGCTCGTGGGCGGGATTCACGAACGAATTGAGAAGCACCACGACGAAGCCGCGCACCCCCTGGTCGACGAGGTACTGCACGCGCGCGCGAACGTCGTCGTCGCGCAGCGCGACCACGACATTGCCCAGATTGTCCACGCGCTCCTGCACGCCGACGATACGGTTCTGCGGGATGATCGGGACTGGCCGGACCGCCCGCCCGCGGTCGTGCTTCTTCTCGGGCGGCAGGCCGTCGGCCCAATTGCGCGCCCGCCCCACAATGACGGTATGCTCGAATCCCTTGGTGGTAATGAGTCCCAGCCTGGTGCCGCGGCGCTCGATGAGCGCGTTGGTGCCGACCGTGGTCGAGTAGATAATCGCCTCGGCCGAGCGCAGCGCTTCCTCCAGCCCCAAGCCGGCGCGCTCGGCTGCCACCCGCGCGGCATTCATGAAGCCCACCTTCAGGTCGTAGTGCGTGGTGTCGGCCTTGCCGCGGTGGATTTCGGCGGACTTCATGATGACGACGTCGGTGAAGGTGCCGCCGACGTCTACCCCGATCCTGAGGCTCATTTCGGTCCGCTCTCGCGGCGTTTGCGGACCGGTGTCACGCCATGCTTCGCCTTGAGCTGATCCAGGTCGAGCTGAATGTCCCAGGTAAGCGGGTGGCCGGGGGGCAGGTATTCGTTGTCGATCATGACCGCGCATTTTGGGCAGTAGAACTCGACGATGCGCATCCATTTCGGATCGAACGAGAAATTGAATTCCTTGCTGGGCCCGATCGGGAAGTGGATTTCGCGCGGATCGCGTTCCCGTATCAGCGCGCCTTTCTTCCACGGCTCGCGCGCCGGTCCAAAATCGGCGCCACAGCGGTTGCAGCGCCAGCGCTCGCGCTCGAGTTCGATGTCCAGGTATTCGGTGATTCGGATCAGCTTCACGTCGCGCCTCGCGCTCACAGTTCAGACAGCGGCGGCCGGGAGCGGCGGCCTTTCGCGGATCAGGTCCGCCGCCTTCTCGGCGATCATCACGACCGTAGCATTGATGTTTCCGCCGACCAGGTCCGGCATGACCGACGCATCGACCACCCGCAGGCCGCGCACGCCGCGCACGCGCAACTCGGGGTCGACCACCGCCAGCGGATCGGCATCGATGCCCATCTTACAGGTGCCGAGCGGATGATGCGCCGTGGCCGCGACGTTGCGGATGTAGGGGTCCAGTTCCGCATCGGATCGGCTCGCCGGCCCCGGGCCGAGTTCGGCGCCGATGAAGGGCGCAAGCGGCGGCTGGCGGCCAAGTTCCTGCACCAGCCGTACCCCGGCGCGGATGGTGCTCCAGTCGCGTTCGGTCGCGAGCAGATTTTGGCGGATCCGCGGAGGCGTCGCAGGGTCAGCGGAGGCGAGCACCACCGTGCCGCGGCTTTCCGGACGCAGCAACACCGCGCGACACGCAAATCCGTCGGCGAATGCGGGTTTGAACGGCGGCAGATATGGACCGCCGCCCGGCGGCACGCCACGAAACAGCAACTGGATGTCCGGAAGCGCGGCGCCGGGGGTGCTCTTCAGAAAAGCCATGAAGCCGCTCGGCAGATCGGTTGCGAATCCGGTGCCGAGGAGATAGGCGCGCCCGATCTCGATCGCGATGCGGTCGAGGCGCATGTTCTTCGCGAAGGGACCGGGCTCCTTGCGGCGGTACTCCACGGCGACGGACAGGTGGTCCTGCAGGTTCTTCCCGACCCCTTCGAGAGGCACCCTGACCGGGATGCCGTGCGCGCGCAGGTCGTCGCGGTCGCCGATTCCGGACAACATCAGGAGCTGCGGCGAGTTGATCGTGCCGCCGCACAAGAGCACCTCGCGCGCGGCGCGTGCTGCAAACACGCGTCCACCACGCAGATACTCTACCCCGACGGCACGATCGCTCTCGAAAAGCACGCGCGTCACGAGCGCGTCGGTCTCGAGCGTGAGATTGTCTCTGCCGAGCGCCGGGCGCAGGTAGGCGTCGGCGCCGCTGACGCGCCGGCCGCGGTGGATGGTGGATTGCATCAGCGCGAAGCCTTCCTGCTGAGCCCCGTTGTAATCCTGCGTGAAGGGATAGCCGGCCGCTTTGCCGGCCTGGATGTAGGCGTTGACGATCGGGTCGTACTCGGCGTAGCGCGACATCCGCGTGTGCAACGGCCCGTCGCCGCCGCGATAGGCGTCCGCACCGCGCTCCCAGGCCTCCTGCTTGCGGAAGTACGGCAGCACCTCGGCGTAGGACCACTGCCTGAGGCCGGAGGCGGCCCAGCGATCGTAGTCGCCGCGATGACCGCGCACATAAGCCATTGCGTTGACCGTCGATGAGCCGCCGATGATCTTGCCGCGCGCACACTCGATGCTGCGGCCCTCGAGCTGCGGCTCGGGTTCGGTTTGGTACATCCAATCGTAGAGACGGTGTTCGAGGATCCTGCCCCATCCGAGCGGAATCGTTATCCACAGTCCGCGGTCCCGGCCTCCCGCCTCGATTACGACCACCTTCGCACCCCGATCCTCCGTAAGACGGTTCGCCAGCGCGCACCCGGCGGAGCCCGCGCCCACCACGATGTAATCGAACTCCCGCTGTCCCCTGGCGCTCATGTGCGTACCATCAAGCCGGGAAGGAGCGTGATGATTCCTGGGAAAATGACCATGATGACCATGCCAAGAAAGATGATGCCGACGAATGGCCAAGCGGACCGATAGATGTCCGACATCCGGACGTCCTGCGCGGCGCTCTTCAGGGCGAACAGCGTGTAGCCGAATGGCGGCGTGAGTCCCCCAAGCGTGGCTACGATCAGAAACAGCGTCCAGAACCAGATTTCGTCGAAGCCGTAGAGCTTGATCAACGGCTGGTAGATCGGGATTAGCACCAGCATCAGCGCGACCTGATCGAGAATCATGAACAGCACGAACGGCAGTGCCATCATTGCAAACAGCATCGCGACTGCCGGCAGCTTAAGGCCGGCGATGATCTCCCCAAGCTGGTGGGCCGCGCCGGTCAGTGTAAGAAGCTGGCTGAACATCACCGCACAGGACATGACCAGCAGCAGCAGGCCCGCAACCGTGGCGGCCGAGATCAGCGAGTCCGCGATCAGTTTGCGCGATAGGCCGCCGTAAAATGAGGCCAAAACAAGCGCGCCGAAAACGCCGGTAGCCGCCGCTTCCGTCGGTGTCGCAACGCCGAGCATTACCAGTCCCATTACCAGAAAGAAAATCAGTGCGGAAGGCAACATCCGCGCCAGCGCAATGAACGCGCTGCCCCCTGTCCTGCGCTCCACGGCTTCGGCATCGATATCAGGCGCAAGGCCCGGATTGATGCGGACCCGGATCAGTACATAAACCAGGAACATGACCGTAAGGAGCAACCCCGGTACGATTCCAGCCACCAGCAGCTTGCCAGTGGAAATCTGGGCGAGCGTCGCGATGATTATGGCGAGCACGCTGGGCGGAATGATCGGATCGAGGCTCGCACCCCCTAGGATGGTTCCGGTCGACATATGCAGGTCGTAGCCGCGCCGCCGCATGGTCGGGAAAAGAGAGCGGCCGAGCAGTCCTGCCACGGCCATCGCGGCTCCCGAGAGCGCGCCGAGGATGGCAGATAGGAGGATGCACAGCACGTATTGACGGCCGCGAATGCGACCGACCAGTCGATCCATCGAATCGAACAGCACTTCCATCGCGCCGGAGCGGAACAGTATCTCGCCCATCAGGATGAAAAGTGGAACTGCGGCAAGCGTGCTGTTCGTCCCTGTGGTGTAGATGCTGTTGGCGAACATGCCGAACCCGGAGGGCCCCAGGATGAGCAGAATGGCCGCGACATTGAGGATCAGGAACGCGACGAATATCGGTATCCCCAGGAGCAGCAGCGCGAACAACAGACCCAGTCCGCCAGACAGGGCCAGCCACCAGCTCATGATTTCGGTTCGGCTGAAGCCGGCGGCAGCTCGCCGCTGAAGAGCTGCCGCAAGAAATAGATCCCGGCGCTCAGCATGCCGTAGGGAATAACCGCCGAAAGAACCCATTTCGGGACCGCGAGCGGTGGATTGGTCCAGACGCCTTGCCCGAACTGACCCAGCGTCGCGTCTGCGCTGAACCACGCCGCGAGCAGGCATGCGCTAGCCGCGGCGGCGCGGATTGCAGCGTGCAGCACGCGAGCGCTCGTCCCTCTCATGCGGTCGAGCAGGAGGTTGATCGCGATGTGCGCGGCGCGCCGGGTGAGCTCCGGCATCGCAAGAAAGATGATCGCCAGCAAGCTGTAGCTGACGAGCGGGGTCGCCCACTCAGTCGGCGCATTGAAGAAATACCGCGACACGACCTCGTAGCAGAACGACACCGCGATCAGCGCGGTGCATAACGCCGCCCCGGCGAATCCGGCGCCGGTGACGGCGTCGTGAGCCGCTGCGAGCCTGCTCGAAAACCTCGGCGCGGGGGGAAGATCCGAACCGACGGTTCGCACGCTCGGCCTGTTGGTCAGTTCGCCAGCCCTTTGCTCCTGGCGAACGTGCGCAGCTCGTCGATATCCTTCTTGGCCTTTTGCGCCGTCAGTTCCCACAGGCCGTCCGACCAGGTCTGCTTCAGCTTCGCTTTCTGCGCGGCGCCCATCTCCGTGATCGTCATGCCCTTGGCGAGAAGCGCCTTTTCCTCGTCGGCGGCGAGCCGCGCGGCCGCTTTTTCCCACTGGTCCTCGATCTTGCGGCCCTCGCGCAGCAGCATTTGCTTGTCCGCGTCGGAGAGGCTATTCCAAGCCGCAAGGTTCATGAAGATCGGCTGCGCAACGTATCCGAAGGCGGGCCGCACAAGATATTTTGCGACCTCGTACCAGCGATAACCCAGCAGGCCGACGACCGGCCACGCGCCGCCGTCGATCACGCCCTTCTCCAGCGAGGTGTAGATGTCGGAGGGCGGCAGCACCACGGGGGAAGCGCCCAGCATTCTGAATACGCTGTGATAGGTCGGCGTGCCGCGGATTTTGCGTCCCTGCAGATCGCCGGACGGGCCGATGGGTTCGCGTGTGAAGATGTTGTAGCCACCGTCCGGAGTCATCGTCAGCGCAACGAGTTTGAGGCCAAACCTCTGGTAATGCTTGTCTACGACGTCCCAGACGCCCGCCGCTCGGCGGGATTTCGAGTCCCCACCCAGCGCCTCCAATGCCGCGAGGAACGGCGTCGTGCCGAAATGATAGGCACCGTGCGTGAACAGGAACTGGAATGCTCCCGAGCCGACCGGCTGAAGCTGCTCGAACGGCGGGACAGTCTCCGGCCCGGACATGATGAGTTTCATCCGGCCCTTCGTCGCGGCCTCCACGTTCTTGATGAACGGCTCGGCAATGTGTGTTACGCCCGGGTAGTTCTTATCCCAGCTCGCAAGGAAGCGAAAGTCCGCTCCGAAGGCCTGGGTCGCCGGGACGGCGACAAGGGCGGCAAATGCTGCGATTACTCTTATGAGCTGTTTCATGGTCTGTGTCTCCTCCTTATTTCGGATCTATGCGGTCCTTTGACCCGCGCGATGCTGGCACTTGGGCGCCTCGCTGACGCGTGAACGTCTGCTTCAATTCCTCATGGCGCTTTCTACAGCAAGCTGAAGTTATAGCCGGGCCGGCTTTCGCGCTGGCCATCCGCCCTACTTGTAGACCTTGACTTCCACGCAGTGATCGAGCGCGGTCGAAATCATGTCGATGCGCTCGAGGTCGGTGGGCAGCAGCGAGTTGAAGTGGACGCCCTTGCCGCGCGAAACCGGCATCGAGGGCGCCCAGTGCCCGAAATGCCCTCCGACACCGACTGCTTGGGGGTGAATGCACTGGGTGAGCTTCACCTTGGCCCTGACCTTGCAGACAGGCGATTCGAGCCAGACCATGTCGCCGTTCGCGATGTCTTTTGCCTTGCCTATCGCCTCGTTGAGCAGAATGCTGTATGCGTCGGTCGCTTCGCAGATCTCGTCGATCCACGGATTCTCGTTGCCGTAAGCGCCGTACACGAACGGGAACTTGAAGTGCACCGCGATCAGGTCGTACTCGCCGCGCTGCACCGCCTCGAACGAGGGGCAGGGCATCCATTCGGAAAGCGGCGTGTAGTCCGAGAAATCCCAGTCGATCCCGAGTTCGCCGACGACCCGCTTCAGCTCGTCCCGGCGGTCCAGCACATTTTCGAGGTAGATCGGAATCCTCGCCTTGATGAACGGACCGATGTAGGCCTCCTCGACGTCCCTCGGGTGGCGGATGACGCCGTTCGCCTGGAACCACGCAAGGCCGCGCTCCTCGCCGAACCAGGAGCGCGTCATCCGGTCCAGGACCTCGGGCATGGCGTAGCGCCGGTCCGGCTGCAGCGCGTGGGTAGGCTTCAGCTGATAGTTGTGGTTCAGCAGTCGGAACATGTCGCCGAGCAGCCCGAGGCGATCAGCGATCTCCTGGATAACCTCCTGGGGCTGCCTCACTCCTGCAGGAGGCTCGACCACGGGCTGGCGCAGCTGCCAGTAGAAGTCGTCCTGGCCACAGGGGGCGATCATGAACGCGCCCATCCCGGTAATGAAATCGTGGCGCTCGAGGTAGCTCGGGAACGGCAGCACAATGTCGTCGAACAAGTTCGTCTCGTTGATCTCGACGGCAAAACCGACCATGAAGCGCAGCGACTGGAAAAGCCGCTCCACCTTGCGGGTGTCGCCGAAGGAGCTGAGCATCGAGTTGACGGGCGCGTGCAGCAGCACGTCGATCCGGTCCTCGTCCGTCAGGCCGAAGGCTTGGGGATCCTCGGCAACTATCGGCATCATCGTGTGATAGTGCGGGGCGAGCGGGAAAAGCTCGCCGGCGTCCGCGCGCTTTGGCTTGGCCGGCGTACGACCCGGAAAAGCGCTCGGATGCGCCATCGCCATGATCTGGCCCCCGTGCTCGAGCATGCCGTCGATGCCGCCCTCGGGCCACCAGTGATGAGGAAACTTCCCGGAGGCGCCGGTGCTGAGGATCCCTCCCGGGACGTTCACCGCACCGACCACGATGTTGACGAGCTTGAGGGGCCAGCAATTGTGGAAGCCGTGCTTGTGCCCTTGCGTGCCGCGCGCCCAATCGACGCACGCGGGCCGATAGGGGACCTCGACGCCGTCGAGGGTGATCGTCTCGCCCACGCGCGCGGCCTCGCCGAATTCGCGCGCGATGCGCCTAAGCGTCGCGGCAGGAATAGTCGTGATTCCCTCGGCGACCTCGGGCGGATATTTGCGCACGTGTTCGCGCAGAAGTTCGAACGCCGGCCGGCCCTTCCTGTCCCCGACCTCGAAGGTTCCGGTGATCGCCGCATCGCGCAGGCCCGGATCGTCGTGACGCTTCACCGCGCCGTCGGCCGCGTCGTAGACGAGCGGTTCGTTCGACTCCGCGTCGCGCAGGTATCGTCCGTCCTGCCCGACCAGGTACGGCGCGTTGGTGCGCTGCTTGAGGAAGGGTTGATCGTAGATTTCCAGCTCGTTGAGCAGCACGTGCAGCATGGCCAGTCCAAGCGCCGCGTCGGTGCCGGGACGGATCGGAAGCCATTCGTTCGCCTTCGCCGCGGCGAAACCGCCCACCGGATCGACCACCACGAGCTTCATGCCGCGCGCACGCGCTTCGGCCATGTCGAGCGCGTGATGGTTCAGGGCACTGCGCGAGGCAATGCCGAACTGGGTCCCGACCAGGACGCAGTAATTGCAGTAGTGCAGATCGGGCTGCTGGTGGAATCCGCCGCCGGAGAAGAACTCCACCGGGTGAACGACCTTGCCGCACGTGGGCGAGGAGGCGACGTTGACGTGGCAGGTGCCGAAGGCGTTGCCGAACGCCGTCATCCACAGCATGTTGTCGCCGACAACTTCCCACGCCTGGATCCAGAGCTTTCTCGGATTGTCGCGGATGCCCTCCAGTTCGGCGACCACGGTGTCGAGCGCCTCTTCCCAGGAGATTTCCTGCCAGCCAGGATCGACGTCGACGCCCTTGTTCGGATTGGTGCGTTTCAGGGGAACCTTGACCCGGTTCGGGTTGTACAGGTTCATGAACCCCGCCTTGCCCTTGGCGCACATCTTGCCCCGGTTCTGCGGGTTGTCCGGGTTGCCATCGATGCCGACCACCACGCCGTCTTCGACCCGCACCTTCACGCCGCATCCGATGTAGCACTGGCCGCAGGCGGTGGTGATCACCTTCGAGCGCTGGCTCGACTGGCCCACGTCCAGCAGGTTCGACTGCGTCATCTCCACGATCAACCTCCTCCAAACATGGGCAGCATGATCACCTCGACCTCGCTGTCGCCGAGCACCGCGGCGAGCCCGCCGCGATGCTTGATGTGCTCGCCGTCGACGAACACGAGCATGGTATGGCGCAGCCGCAATGGCGAACTGAAGACGCGGCGCGAGAAGTCGTCGCCGAAGCGCTTCGAGAGCGAGGCGAACAGATCGGCGACCGTGCTTCCATGCGGCAGGGTGACCTCGAGGTTGCGCTTGCCGGTGAGCGAGGGCAGATCTCCCATGAACTTCACGCGCACCGTGGCGAGGGATCGATCGGCGCTCGCGAGGTTCATCCTTCAGCCTCGGGCCGTGGGAAGGCGCGTGCCTGCGCCGGCGTACTCGCGCATCAGTTCGTCGCTCGTGCGGTTAAGCCTGCTGAAATCGAGTCCTTTCTGGACGATCGGCGCCGGCACGTACACGCCGGCCTTTAGCAGGCCGTAGCGCAGCAGCAAACTGCCGATGAGGATCCCCGCGCCGGCGGCAATCGGCTGCGAAGGGCTGCGAAGCAGCAGCAGCGACGGCACGATCAGCCCCGCAGCGACCACCCCGGCCCAGAGGATCCAGCTCAGTGGGGCGCGATTGAGCAGCCGCACCGACTCGCCCGCCGCGCCCCTTGCTCGATGCATCGCGGTCAGATAGAAAAAAAGCAGCACCGCGTTGACCGCGATCAGGACCGCGGCGAGCGGCTCGACGCCCTGCGCCGCGACGTTCAGCAAGGGGCTAGCGAGCAGCACGACGCCGCTTGCGCCCAGCGCGGCATAGCCGGCAAGCAGGGCCGGAAGCAGCGGCGTATTCCAGAACGGTATCGAGCGGTGGTTGGCGAGAAAGAAACCCGGGTAGAGGATGATCATCAGCGCGCAGGCCTGGGCGATCCAGCCGATGAGGCGCGCTGCGAAGCCGCTGTGCTCCCACGGCAGCCACGACGCGGGCGCCACCGAGAGAGAAGCGGTGACCACGAAGCCGATCACGAACAGCACGCCGCGGCTCAGCCAGGAGGTGCCGACGCGCGATACCGCACGCCAGGCCTGCAGCGGACTTCCCTGTTCGAGCAGCAGCACCACCGTGCCAAGCAGCAGCAGACCGAGCGCGACGCGCGCAAAGGCTGGCGCAAGCCCAGCGATGGGGGCAAGCAGGTAGAGGCCGCAGGCCGTGCCGCTCAGGAAAAGCCAGATCGAAAGCAGCCAGCCCCATTCCTGCTGGCTTCTCAGTTGGGCGTCGAATCTCGGTGCCATCCCGTTTCCAGGCGATTCAGGTGAGGTAGAAGACGTTCGGATCGGTACCGAGTTCGGCGCGTGGCTGGAAATGTGGCCGCGAGGCGATCAGCCTGGAGATCTCGCTTGCCGGATCGTTCAGGTCTCCGAAGACGAGCGCCTTGGTGGGACAGGTCTCGATGCAGGCGGGCACGAGTCCCTTGTCGATCCTGTGCACGCACAGCGTGCACTTCTGGGTTGCTCCGGGACGCCACTTCCGGTAGGCCGCGTCTTCATATGGCGTCTTCGCGCGCCCGTAGTAGCCTGCGTCGCTCTCCGGAATGGAGCGCGCCTGGTACGGACACGCCACGACGCAGCTGTGGCAGCCAACGCACAGGTCCTGATCGACGAGCACGATGCCGTCCTTTGGCCGCTTGTAGCTCGCGCCGGTCGGGCACACGGGGACGCACGGCGGCTCGCTGCAATGATTGCAGCGCAGCGGCATGAACACCGTGTAGGCGAAGGGATAGGTGCCTTCTTCCTTGGAGATGACCCTGGTCCAGAAAACGCTAGGCGGCGTGCCGTTCTCCGCCTTGCAGGCGACGGTGCAGCTCTGGCAGCCGATGCAGCGCTTGAGATCGACCGCCACGCCCCATTTCACGGCGATGGCGGTCCCGGCGTCTGCGCTCGGTGAAGCGGTGATTGCACCCGGCGTAATGTCGGCCTCCCTTTCCTGCCTCGCGCCGCCTACTGCGGCTTAATGCCTGCTTCGTTGACGACCTTACGCCACTTCTCCAGCTCGGTCTTGAGCGTGGCGCGCATCTCGGCCGGCGTGCCGGGCTTGATCTCGAAGCCGACCGCTTGCAGCCGGGGCACTACGTCGGGCGCCGTGACGGCCGCGCGCACCTCTTCGGAGATCTTCTTGACGATCGCCTCTGGCGTGCCGGCCGGGGCGAACAGTCCGAACCAGAATCCGGCCTCGTAGCCGGACAGGGTCTCGGCGACGGTAGGCACGTCCTTCAGATAGGGGAGGCGCTCGCGCTCACCTACGCCAATCGCCCGGATCTTGCCCGACTTGATGTGCGGCAGGAGCGAGTTGAGCGCGCCGAAGAGCACGTGTACCTGGCCGCCCATCAGGTCGCCCACCATGCCGGCCGCGCCCTTGTACGGGACAGCGACCATCCTCGTGCCGGTCATGCTGAGCAGCAGCTCGGTGAACAGGTGCTGCGGCGTGCCGAAGCCGGGAATCGCGTAGGAGAGCTTGTCCGGGTTGGTCCTCGCGTACGCCACCAGGTCGGCTATCGAATTGATCGGCAGGTCGGGATTGACCACCACGCCGAGCGGCAGCGTGAGCGAGATGCCGACCGGCGCGAAATCCTTTTCGACGTCGAAGGGCAGGTTCTTCGTGATCCACGGCGCCATCGCCAGACCGTTCTGCGCAACGAGCAGCGTATGCCCGTCGGGCGCGCTCCTCGCGACGAAGTCCGCCCCGATGTTGCCGGCGGCGCCGGGCTTGTTCTCCACGATCACGGGCTGCCCGAAGCGCTCCTGGAGCTTCGGCGCGATCGCGCGCGCATACACGTCGTTGCCCCCGCCGGGGGTGAACGGCACGATGATGCGAACGACCTTGCTCGGGTAGTTCTGGCCGAGCGCGTGGGTTGCGCCGAGGCAGGCGAGCGCTGCCGCCGCGGCCAGGACAGCTCTTAGCATGTTCATCGTAGTCTCCCTCTCCCTTGTCGCGGGCAGTCTAGCTGCGCGCGATGGATCGCTTCAAGATTGAAGACTGAATCAACCCGACGGACCGGTGCGCCTATAGTTGATATACATCAATGTAGGTCGGAATCAGATCGTTCAGCAGCACGATCTTCTTGCGCGCGATGCGGAGCCCCCCGTCGCCCGGCGCGAGCGTGTGCTCGTAGCGGCCGAAGAAGACCTCGGTGTCGCGCGTGCGCAGGCTGAAGACGTGATTCGTCCAGTTGCTCGCCACCTCGAGCCGTCCGTCACCGAGCGCGCGCACGCGTACGTTGGCGATCGTATGCAGTGTGCGCGGCATCGGCCGCGAGGCCGGCGACTTTCCCGAGCGGATGCGCCACACGCGATCTTCCAGCCCGGCGCGGCCGCGATAGTAGACGTGGGACAGCTCCGAGCGAGGATCGGCGCAGAGCTCGTCGTCGTCCTTCCAGCACGGCGTCCAGTACTCGCAATCCGGGAGGTAGAGGGCGAGCCAGTCATCCCAGCGGCGCTCGTCGACCGCGGCCGCTTCCTCGGCCAGCAGCGCGCTCGCCGCCTGAACCGCCTCAGCGTCGTCTCTCACGCGACGCCCCTTCGCTCATCAGTCGCAGCCATTCGCGGTGCCCGGCGTGAAACACCGTCTCGTTCTGGATCTTGAAGGGTCCGCGCAGGCTCGTCACGGGCGAGATGCCGAACTCTCGCGCGAGATCGTTCGCGCCCGCAAGCGTCGCCGTCATGCCGCGGTCGTAGCCCTGGTGCCAGTCGAGCACCCCGGGCGGGCTGCCGATCTGGCAATCCTCGTACGTCACCGAGTCGTCCGGATTGGCGAGCCCGCTTGCGCCGAAAAAGTCCTCGTGCTGGCGGATGCGCATTTCGCGCGACTCGGCGTCCTCGCCGACCGGGGCGAGGCAGTGGATGCCGATCTCGGTGCGATCGACCGCGAGAGGCCTGATCGTGCGGATGATGAGCGAGGTCGAATCCGCGAGCTGCACGCTCGGATAGACGTGCAGGTTGCGCAGGTTCAGCATCCATTCGGCGCGCAGCTCGCCCACGCGCCGACGCACCGCCTCGATGCCGCGATGAAGCGGGCGATCCTGCGGGGCGGGGTTGCGCACCCAGATCGCGGCGATGCCGTTGCGGAACGTGAACATCCCTGACTCCCTCGACAGGCGCTGCGCGAAGTCGGGCGAGCGCACCTGCTCATTTGCGCTTTCGCCCTCCCGGCGGCGCTTGACCACCTCCATGAAGCTCGGGTGCGTTGACGTGAGATGGTAGTTGTCCAGGTTGTTCTCGGCCTGCAGCTTCCAGTTGCCGCGGTACATGTACTTCATGCGGCCCGGAACGAACTCCATGCCGTTCGCTCCCTGATCCATCACCAGATCGACGAAGAAACGCGCCTCGCCCAGGTGCGACTCGAGCGGCTCGACCTCGGCATCGAGGCATCCGAACAGCAGCCCCTTGTAGGACTCGAAGCGCGGCAGCGGCACGAGGTCGTGGTCCTCGGCATCGAACGCCGGCGCATAGCAGCCGTGCTGGTGGTCCTTCAGCGCGACGTTCCTGCCCCACGAGTCGTAGGCCCAGCCGTGATACGGGCAGACGAGGTATTTCCGGTTGCCCGATTCGCTCGCGCACAGCCGCGCGCCGCGGTGCCGGCAGCTGTTGAGGAACGCGCCGATCCGCCCCCCGGCATCGCGCATCACGAGCACCGGCTGGCGGCCGATCCAGCCGGTGAGGTAGTCATGCGGGTCGCGGACCTGTGTGGCGAGCCCGAGGAAGACCCAGGTGCGCTCCCAGACGTAGCGTAGCTCGAGCTCGAACAGCTCCGGATCGGTGTAGAGCGCCCGGTGGACGCGAAACACTCCGTCCTGCGGCCGGTCGTCGAGATAGCGGGAAAAATCGTGAACCGGCTCGATGCCGCTCTCGGCGCGCATGGGGGTATCCTCCGAACGCTTGCGAGCCCGCACGATAGGCCGGCATCTCAGATTGATCAATGTTGAAAAGAGAATCAATCTGACACGCCGGCAACAGCAGACCCACTACGCCGCAGACGTCGGCGTCGCGGCCATCTCGGTGCCGACGAACTTCGCGCGCGGGCGCAGCAGCGCTCCGGAGAGGCGCTGCTCCTGGACGTGCGCCACCCAGCCCGCCGTGCGCGCCAGCGTGAACAGCGCGCCCGCGCTGTGCCGCGGCATGTCCATCGCGATCGCCAGCGACACGGCCGCCAGTTCGTGCCGCGGAGCGAGGCCGAGCTTCGCCTGCGCCTCGTCGACGAATCCGTAGATCGCCTCGAGGCGCCTGGATTGCCGCGCGCGCTGCTGCGCCAGCTCAAGCAGAAACAGGCCGCGCGGATCGCCGCGCGGATACAACGGGTGGCCGAATCCGGGCACGGCGCGGCCGCGCTCCTGGAACTGGCGTGCCCGCTCGATCAGCACCGCCTTCGCGGGCGCGCCGCGGAAGAATTCCTCGACACGGTCGTAAAGACGGCCGATCTGCACGCCGGAGGTAGTACAGATGGCCGAGGCGATGCAGCTATGCAGTGTTGCGCCGGCCGAGGCAGTGACGCGCGCGACGAAGGCACCGGGCGAGAGCTCGTGGTCGGCGAACAGAATTAGCATGGCCTGCAGCGCCTCCCGGTTCTCAGAGGTGTCGGAGATGGCGAGCGAGCGTAGAAGGCCTTCCACCACTGACTGGCCGTCGCGCATGCCGACGAACCGGCCCGCGGGGGAGATGTAGCCGAACGAGCCGGTGAGCACCTGCAGAATCTGGCGCGCCGCGTCGAGCGTCTTGCCGCCGCGCACTCGCTCGGCGATGCCGCCGCGCGACACGCCAAGCTTGAGCGTCATGAGGGCGAGGATTTCCAGCAGCTGGTCGTTCGACTCGAGCCGCGGCATGGATCCGGCGAGCTTTCTCACGTCTGCGGGAAGCGGCGTAACGGCCCAGCGCACCGGCTCCTCTTGCCACAGTCCCGACCACAGCAGCTCGGCGACCGACTCGAACGAGGCGCCGCTGCGAGCGAGCTGGATGGCGAGATGGCCGCGGTAGCGGGGACCTTGCGGCGTGATCTCGGTGATCGAGGTCGGGATGATCGGCTCGCCCCAGTTCATCGCCGATGCTGCGACTGCACCGTGCCCGGCGCGCGCCTCCGCGCGCGCCTTCACCTTCTCGATGTCCTCACGCAGGTACAGCCGATCCTTGCGGCCGGGCCGCCTCACGCTGCGGATCCAGCCGCGGCTCACGTAGGCGTACAGCGTCTGCTGGCGGATCTGCAGTATGCGCAGCGCTTCGCGCGCCGGGACGTAGTCGCGCATGTTCACGGCGGGCTGGTTCACGGAAATTTCCCGAGCGATGGCACGAACAACAAGGCGCTTTTCGTTGATATTGAATCAATGTTCAAGATTGATCAAGGGATCGGTCTGGACGTAGCGTCCATCAGTTTCGGCGATAAGGCTGGAAAAACCCGCATCATGGAAAAGTTCAAGGTCGGCATCGTCTCCAAGACGTTTTTCTATGTGCCTTACTGGGCTGCGCTCGAGCAGGGCCGCTTTGCGGCCGCAGGGCTCGAGGTGGCGACGACAATGCTCGGAAACGCCTCGCAGGTGGAGCCGCTCGTCTCGGGAAGTCTCGACGCCGTGATCGGCACGCCCGAGGGCGTGCTGCAGAACGCCGCCGTCGGCGGGCCGCTACGGTTTGTCGCCGGCAATGCGGGCCGGCTGTCCCACTTCATCATCGCGCAGCCGCGCTTCAAGCGGGTCGAGGACCTGCGCGGCGGGACGATCGGCATCCTCAGCATGAAGGAGGGCACTTTTTTTCACGTCCAGACGGTGATGGCGGCGCACGGCCTGCATTATCCGGGCGACTACCAAGTGAAGGAAACCGGCGGCGCGCCGCCGCGCCACAAGGCGCTCATCGAGGGAACGATCGACATGGGGCTGCAGTCGGTCCCCTGGGTCTACGCCGAGGAGGAGCTCGGCTTCTCGAACCTCGGTGACGTCTCACGCCACGTTCCGGACTGGCAGTTCAACACGGTGAATGCGAGCATCGAGCGCTCGGCCGCCCGCCGCGGACCCATGGAGCGATTTCTCGATGTCCTGCTCGGGGCGACCGAGTGGGTGCACACGCATCGCGCCGAGGCCGCGGCGGTCGCGCAGCGTGCGATGGAAATCAGCGGCGCGCACGCCGAGCGTGGATGGGATTACTACGTTGGGCACAACGTGCTCACACGCGATCTCGAGGTCAACGTGAAGGGCCTTGTTGCCGTTATCCAGGCGCAGCGCCGCGCCGGACTCTTGCCGGCGGGCGCTCCCGAGGATCCCGAGTTCTATATCTGCAGAACCTTCCTGAAGAGACGAGCATGAACCCCAAAGACACCACCACGCTAGCGGCGGTCGAGAAACCGGTTGCCTTTCCGGAGCAGAAAGAGATCTGGGGAAGCGATGCGATCTCGGCGATGCTGCGCGCGCTCGACGTTCCCTACCTCGCGCTCAATCCAGGGGCGAGCTTCCGCGGACTGCATGACAGTCTGGTCAATTACCTCGGCAACGACGCACCGCGCATGCTGCTGTGCATTCACGAGGAGGTGGCGGTCGCAATCGCGCACGGCTACGCCAAAGCCTCGGATCGGATGATGGGCGCGGTCGTGCACTCGAACGTAGGCCTCATGCACGCGACGATGGCGGTATTCAACGCCTGGTGCGATCGCGTGCCGCTGCTGCTTCTGGGCGCCACGGGTCCGTGGGACGCGGCCAAGCGCCGCCCGTGGATCGACTGGATCCACACTGCGTCCGATCAGGGGGCGCTCATCCGCGACTACACCAAGTGGGATAACCAGCCGGCGTCGGTTCCGGCCGCATTCGAGGCGCTGCTGCGCGGCGTGCAGATCGCGAACACGGCGCCGCGCGGCCCGGTGTACGTCAATCTCGACGCGGCGCTGCAGGAGGCGAAAATCGGGCCGCTGCCCGAGCTTCCGGATCCGGCGAGATTCGCGCCCGCCGGCTCGCCACAGCCGTCGAGAGAACAGCTCGCCCGCGCGGCAGCGCTGCTCTCGGACGCGCGTGCGCCGGTCATTCTCGCGGGGCGCTGCACGCGTTCGCTCGAGGCGTGGAACGAACGTGTCGCGCTTGCCGAGAAGCTCCAGGCGAGCGTGGTCACCGATCTCAAGCAGGCTGCGGCGTTCCCGACCGACCACGTCCTTCACGCGGGAGCGCCGGGACTCTTCCTCGGCGCCGACGCGTCCCGGGCGATCCGCGAGGCGGATGTCATTCTCGCGCTCGACTGGATCGATCTCGCGGGCACGCTGAAGCAGGCGTACGGCGCCGATCCGGTGCGCGCGAACGTGATCAACGTGTCCTGCGACATGCACCTTCATCGCGGCTGGAGCATGGATCACCAGGCGTTGCCGCCGGCCGACGTCGTACTTCTCACGCAACCCGATGCCGCGGTGCCGCTGCTCAAGGAGGCGTGCGCCGCACGCCGGGCCGCGCCGTCCAGGAAGGCGCCCGCGGCGGCGCTGCCCGAGCCGACCGAGGTGAGCTTGCTCGCCATAGCGCTCGCGCTCGACAAGGCGACGCGGGGCGCCGACCTCTGCATCACCAAGCTGCCACTGGGCTGGAACGGCGCGTACCGGCATTTCCGCCACCCGCTCGACTATCTCGGGCAGGACGGCGGCGGCGGAGTCGGCGCCGGCCCGGGCCTCACGGTGGGCGCCTCGCTCGCGCTTCAGGGCACGGGGCGAATCCCGGTGGGCATCGTCGGCGACGGCGACTTCCTGATGTGCAACACGGCGGTGTGGACCGCTGCCCACTACCGGCTGCCGGCGCTCTTCATCGTGTGCAACAACCGCTCGTTCTACAACGACGAGGTGCACCAGGAGCGCGTGGCGAAAGAGCGCTCGCGTCCGGTGGAGAACAAGTGGATCGGCCAGCGGATGATCGATCCCGACATCGACATCGCGGCGATCGCCCGCGCCCAGGGCGCCGAAGGGATCGGGCCGGTCACGCGGGTGCAGGAGGTCGCTCCGGCTGTCGCGCGCGGGCTGGAGATTGCCCAAGCGGGCAAGGTGGCCGTGATCGACGTACGGGTGCTGCCGGGCTACGACGCGAACATCAGCGGCGTCGCGGCCGCCGCGCACAAGCGATGAGCTAGTTCATCCTGATCCCGGCGGTCCGGATCACGCCCGCCCAGCGGCTGCTCTCGGTCTGAATGTGCGCTGCGAACTGCTCGGGCGTGTCGCCGATCGCCTCGAAGCCGATGCCGTTCAGTTTCGCCTTCACGTCCGGCAGCGCGAGCACTTTGACGGTGTCCGCATGAAGCCGCGCCCGAATCTCCGGGCTGATGCCTGCCGGCGCGAGCAGACCGTACCAGGCGATGATCTCGTAGTCGGGCAGCCCCAGTTCGGCGAGGGTCGCGATCTGCGGGGCAAGGGCAGTGCGCGTCTTGCCCGTGACTGCGAGCGCCTTCACTCTTCCGGCGCGCGCGTGAGCCATGATCGACATCACGTCGAAGAAGATCGACACCTCGCTCACCATGAGTGCCGCGTGCACCTGCGGCACTGAGCGGTAAGGCACGTGCAGGAGGTCGACGCCGGCTTGCGCCTTGAACATTTCGCCGGCAAGGTGCGGCGCGGTGCCGTTCCCGAGCGAAGCGAAGGTGAGCTTCCCGGGTTGCGCCTTTGCGATGCGGATCAGGTCCGCCACGGAACCGGCCGGAGAATCCGTAGGCACGGTGAGCACCATAGGCGAGCTGGCGAGCAGCGAGATCGGCGCGAGATCCTTGATCGGGTCGTACGGAATCTTGGCGTACAGGCTGTGATTGACGACGATTGGAGCCGAGTTCGTGACGAGAAGGGTATAGCCGTCGGGCGCCGCTTTGGCGACCGAATCGACGCCAATGTTGCCGCCGGCGCCGACCCGGTTTTCGACGATCACTCCCTGGGCCCAGAGTTCGGCCAGCTTCTGCGCGAGCAGCCGCCCTACGAGATCGGAGGGCCCGCCGGCCGCGTTCGGCACGACGATGCGCACGGCTTTCTGCGGATACGTCTGTGCGTGCGCGCCTTGAAGGGCGATCATGAAAATCGCGGCGAGCAGCCGCAACGAGATCCGACCGTACATGGCTATTGCCTCCTCTCGGACACAAGACATTATGCGCGAAGCCGAAATGCGCGGTGATCGGGGTTGATCGGCGATCAACTCCCGTGCAACCGCGGCGCGACAGGCTAGAGCACGATGTTGATGTTCTTGTGCTGGGTGTAGCTGAGCAGCTCGTCGAAGCCTTCCTCGCGCCCGATGCCTGACTGCTTGTAGCCGCCGAACGAGGCGCCGAGGAAATGGGCGCCCACGTTGTTCACCCAGATGAAGCCAGATTCGATGCGGCCGGCGGCACGGTGCGCGGTGGCGAGGCTCGAAGTCCAGACCGAGCCGGTGAGGCCGTACTCGACCGCGTTGACCTGCTCGAACATCTCGTCTTCGTCGCGCCACTTGATCACCGAAAGCACCGGGCCAAAGATCTCCTCGTTCCCGATGCGCATCTTCTGCGTCACTTCGGTGAAGATCGTCGGCTCGACGTAGAAGCCCTTCGCGAGCTTCGGATCGTCGGGGCGCTTACCTCCGCAGGCGAGCTTCGCCCCTTCGCGCTTGCCGAGGTCGATGTAGCCCAGGATCTTGTCGAGCTGCGCCTTGGAGACGATCGCGCCCATGGTCGTTTCCATATCGGTCGGGATTCCCGGCTTGTAGCGCTTGACCTGCTCGAGCATCGCGGCGAGGACGCGGTCGTACACCACCTCGTGCAAGAACAGACGCGAGGTCGAGCCGCAGGACTGTCCGCACCAGGTGAAATTCATTCCGTCCACCGCGCCGCGGGCGGCACGCTCGAGGTCTGCGTCTGGATAGATGATGCAGGCGTTCTTGCCCCCGAGCTCGAGCGTCACGTGCTTGAGCCGCTCGGCGCCGGCGCGCGCGATCGCGCGGCCCGTCGGCACGCTGCCGATGAGCGATAGGCGCGGCACCAGGGGGTGCGCGACCAACGCCTCGCTGCCTTCCTTGCCGCAGGTGACGATGTTCAGCACTCCGGGCGGCAGGATGCCGTCGACGAGCTCCATCATCCGGTAGGCCGAGAGCGGCGCCTGATAGGGCGGCTTCATGATCACCGTATTGCCGGTGGCGAGCGCTGGACCGATCTTGCCGGCGGTGAACATGATCGGATGGTTGTAGGCGACGATTCGCGCCACCACGCCGTACGGCTCGCGCACCGACAGGTTCACCACCCCATCGCCCATCGGGATCGTCTCGCCCTTTACCTCGGTCACGAGTCCCGCGAAGTAATCGATCATCGCCGCCGCCACTGCGGCGTCGTTCTTCATTTCCCGTATGGGATTGCCGCAGTTGGCGGCATCGAGCAGGGCCAGCTCCTCGGCGTTCGCACGTAACGTCGCGGCGATCTTCCTCATGAGCGCGGCGCGCTCGAGCGGCTTGGTCTTGCGCCACTGCTTGAAGGCGACATGAGCTGCCTGGACGGCGGCATCGACGTCGGCCGCGTTCGCCTCGGCGCACGGACCGAGGCTCTCCCCGGTGCCGGGGTTTAGGGTGTCGACGTAGCCTCCGCGGGGCTTCTGCCATTTGCCGTCGTAGTACAGGTCGCGATGCTCGGGGAGTCTCATGGTGTTGGCCCTTTCGCTGCGGCAGTTCGGTTGCGCGAGCGTCTCGCTACGCCGCTCACTGCACCCTGGCGCCGGTTTCCTTGACGATCTTCGTGAAGCGCTCGATGACAGGCACGAAATCCTTGAGCGGGTCGTAGGGCAGATCGGGACGCAGGGCGACGTTGATCGCCCAGTGTCCTGTGTCGGCGACGAACAGCGTCTGCCCGTCGGGCGCGCCGGCGGAGCCGTAGGGCACCACCAAGCGCAATGTCTTGCCGCCCGGCTGGCCGAGGGCGCCCTGCGTGAACGCCGCGCACAGGACCGCAAGGGCGGCGAGCCACGCCATTTTCCGCATCAGCTCGCTCCCGGAGTTGAAGCCGAATACTTGGCGCGCGGCCGGATGACGAAGCCGGCGAGGCGCTGCTCAAGAACGTGCGCGACCCATCCAGCGGTCTGCCCGAGCGCGTACAGGCCCGAGGCCGTTCGGTCCGGCAGACCGAGCGCGCGGCACAGCACTACCAGCCCACATTCCACGGTCGGATGCACGCCGTACTCTTCTTCCAGGCGCGCGAGCAGTTGCAGCATGTTACGCACGACGAGGCGCGAGCCGCCGAGCGCCATCGCCGAAGCGATGAGGTAGCGCGCGCGGGGGTCGCCGTGCGGGTAGAGGGGATGGTCGAAGCCCGGGAGGCTGCGCGCTGCGTCGAACATGCGCTGCGCGCGCGCGAGCACCGTCGCCGGGTCGGCGGGATGCTCGAGCAGAGCTTCGACCCGGTCGCATGCGCGTCCGACCAGCGTACCGTAGTGCGTGCTGAGCGCCGCGCCGACGCACGAGTGCAGATCGCTACTTCCCGAGGCGGCGACGCGCGCCGCGAACGTTGCCGGATTGAGCTCATGGTCGGCGACGACCACGAGCGCACCGTTGATCGCGTCGAGCTGCTGCTCCGCGCACGGCAGGCCGAGCAGCCGGATGACGCCGGTTCCGATCGATTCGCCCTCGAGCAGCGAAGCGTAGCGGTGCCGGGGACCGAGGTATCCGAAAATGCCGGCCTGCATGCGAATCAGGTCGCGCGCCATGCCGACGGGCGTGCGGCCGCTGCGGATGCGTTCGCGGCGCGTGCCTGCCGCAACGCCGTGCGCGAGCACCGCCATCTGCATGAGCTGAACCAGGTGCACTTGCGGGTGAAGCTGGGCGCCGGAGTCGAGCAGGGTGGCGAACCCTCTTGCGGTGGCTTCTTTCTTCCAGCAGACCGCATCTTCCGCTAGGAAGCCGCTCCAGAGGAACTCGGCGACGTTCTCGAAGCGCAGCCGGGCCCGGGCGAGATCGATCGCCGCGCGGCCGCGGTAATTGGGGCCGTCGTCGGTGATTTCGGTGATTGCCGTATCGATCACCGGCTCGCCGTAGCGAATCGCGCCCGCTGCGATCGGGCCGCGGCCCGCGCGGGTCGCGGCTCGCGCACGCGCTCGGTCGACGTCCTCGCGCACATACATGCTCGAGCGCCTGTCCGGGTGGGTGACGCTGCGGATGAAGCCGCGGCTCACGTAGGCATAAAGAGTCTGCTGCTTGATGCCGAGCAGGTCGAGGACTTCGGCGCGGCATAGGTAGTCGCCACGCTTCGCAATTTGGTCCGGAATGCCGGGAATGGACGGCCGCAGCTCGCCGCGCGTTATTGAATCCGTGTTTCGCATGTCTACCGATCCTCTCCGCGGCGGATCGCCGCCGCGGTCATTTTGCCACGCTTTCGTGCGCCTCGAGGCCCGGTTTGTACTTGCCTTTCACGAAGTCGCCGATGCCGCTTTCGACCCAGGCGCCCTTTTGCGCGAGGAACACCTCGTTCTCCTTGGCGGCGGTGTAGCTCATCGAGGCCTCCCAGCTCATCTCGAGCGAGAAGCGGTAGGCGTCCTTGCAGCCGCGCAGCGCCGCCGGGTCCTTCGACGCGAGTTCGCGCGCGATGGCCATTGTCTCGGCCTCCAGGCGCGCCAAGGGCACCGAGAAATTCACCAGCTTCATCGCCGCGGCCTTCGCGCCATCGAAGGTGCGTCCGGTCATCGCGTAGAACAGCGCGTCGCGCGAGTGTAGCGTGTTGGCGAGCGACTTCGAGACGCTGCCGCCCGGAAACATGCGGAAATTGATCTCCGACAGCCCGAAGGTTGCCTCGTCGGCCGCGATCGCGAGGTCTGTTCCTTCGACGATCGAGAAGGCGCCGCCGAAGCAAAAGCCGTTGACCATCGCGATCGTGGGCTTGGGGTAGTAGCGCAGCGTGCGCCCGCGCCAGTCGACGGCGAGCCGCGTGATACGGTCGTACTCGGCCGGGTCCTTCAGCTTCAGCGCGTGGAAGAATTCCTTCAGGTCCATGCCGGCGCAGAACGAGTTCCCGGCGCCGGTGATGACCAGAACGCCGACGGCATCGTCGTAGCGCAGGTCTTCCAGCGCCTGCGTCATGTCGCGATGCAGCTGCGGGCTCATGGCGTTTTTCTGCTCGGGCCGGTTCAGGA
>WYBJ01000133.1 GCA_011525945.1 Burkholderiaceae bacterium
AGGAGATGCTGGTAGCGCTGCGCGCGCACAACGCTGCGCGCGCAGCGCTCGGCGACGAGCGGCGCACGAGCTCCTGATGAGGCGGTATCCCGCTCGGGAAGCGACCGAGGAGAATTCAACCCGCGCCTTGCGCCGCGTTCCTGTGCGATTCGGTACGGGCCGAAACGCGTGTAGTCGCTTGCAGGCAATGCGGTGCTCGTCCGAGCTGTATCACTGCTTCGGCAAGCCCGCACTCTTCACGATCATGCCGTAGCGCTGGATGTCGCGTTTCAGCAATTCGGCGAGCTGCTGCGAGGTTCCCGGCCACGGTGTAACGCCGAGGGCGGTGAGTTGCTGCGTGACGTCGGGTGCCTGCAGCGTGCGGATCAACGCCTTGCTCAACCGCTCGACGATCGCGTGCGGCGTCGCCGCCGGAACGAACATGCCGTACCACAGCGGCATGACGAAATCCTTCACGCCGGCTTCGATAGCCGTCGGCACATCGGGTAGCGTAGGGACGCGCTCTTCGGTCAGCACCGCGAGCGCGCGCACCTTGCCGGCCTTGATCTGCGGCGTTGCCGTGGTGACCGGCATTACCACTTCGTCCACCTCGCCGCTCGACATCGCGATCATCGCTTGCGTCACGCCCTTGTAGGGTACGTGCACGATATCGATCTTCTCCAGGTGCTTGAGCAGCTCGTTGGCGAGATGATTGGTGGTGCCCGTTCCGCCGGAGCCGAAGTTGAGCTTGCCCGGATGCGCGCGTGCAAGCGCGACGAACTGCTTGAGCGTTTTCGCCGGCACCGACGGATGCACGAGCAACACGTTGGGGATCGAGGCGAGGCGGGCAACCGGCGCGAGATCCTTGACTGCATCGTAGCCGGGATTGGCATAGAGCGAGACGCTCACCGCGATGCTGGCGGTCGCGATGACCATCGTATAGCCGTCCGGCGGCGATTTCGCGACCATGCCGATACCCAGATTGCCGCCGGCGCCCGGGCGATTCTCCACGACGACTTGCTGGCCCAAGAATGCGCCGAGTTTGTGCGCGATCAGACGGCCAACCACGTCGCTGGAAGCGCCGGCGGGGAACGGTACGACGAGCCGGGGCGGTCTGCTCGGAAAGTTGCCTGCGCCATCGGATGTCGAGGACTGGGCGAACGCTCCAATGCAGCATAGCGTGGCCCAAAACGCGAACGTGCTGCGAGCTAGCATGCGGAACGATTTCATTCAACCTCCATTTTGGTTGCGTGTCATGCCGACTGTTACCGACTCCCACGCACTTGCTTTGCGGCGCAATTGCGAGGCGTGATACGAGCATCCGGCGACCCACAGCAGCAACCCGATCAGCGCACAGGCAAGCTGCCCGGCGGCGAGCCAGACGACGCTGTGCGACAGCAGCGGGGCGATCGCTCCGGCGACCAGTGCTGCGAGCATGGTCTGCGTGAAAGCCTGGCACGATGCGACCAAGCCACGCATATCCGCAAAGAGGTCCAGCACCAGCAGCGTCACCACCGGGGCGATCACCATCATGCCGAATGTATAAAACATCAGCGGTAGCACCGACCACGGCAGCGCGGGGGCGAACGCCAGGTGATAGAGGAAGTTGGCGGCGGCGCCACCGGCCATAACGCCGAAACCGACCGCGACGTGGCGCCAGACGGAGGTCCGACCGGCAAGGCGATTGGAAGCGAGCGCGCCGAAGAAAATCCCGGTCACCATCGGCACGAACTGCCATGCGAATTGCTCGGGCCCGAGACCGAGATGGCGGGTCACGAACACCGGGGCAGCGGCGATATAGAGGAAAAGCCCGGCAAAATTGAACGCCAGAGCGCCCGCCTTCAACTGAAACAGCAGGGAGCTGAACACCCGCCAGTAGCCACGCGCGAGGCCTTTCGGGCTGAAGGCGGTACGGTCTTTGCGGGGCAGTGTTTCCGGCAGACGGCGCGAGCTCTGCCACAGCAGCAGCACGGCGAAGACGAACAGGAACAGGAAGATCGTGCGCCAGTCGCTCAGCTTCACGATCCATCCCCCGAGTACCGGTGCGATCGCGGGGGCGATGGAAAAGATCATCGTGACCAGCGACAGCAGGCGCGCGGCGGCTGCACCCGAGTACATGTCGCGGATGACGGCACGACCGATCACCATGCCGGCGCCCGCCGAAACGCCCTGCAGCGCGCGAAAAACCCACAGGTATTCGATCCGATGCGATGCGGCGCATCCGAGCGAGGCGAGCGCGAACACGAACAGCGAGCCGAGGATGACGTTGCGCCGGCCGAACGCGTCCGACAGCGCGCCATGCCAAAGCGTCATGAAGCCGAACGCGAACATGTAGGCGGTGAGTGTCTGCTGTACTTGCAGCGGCGATGCGCGCAACGACGCTTCGATATCCGGGAATGCGGGCAGATAGGTGTCGACCGAGAACGGGCCCAGCATCGCGAGCGCGGCGAGCAGCATGGCGATCGCGGGGGTAGAGCGCCTGGGCCGGAGCGCAGTTGTTGTCATCGATTCTTTCCTTCGCCTGGTTCTCGACAAGGCCGCGGCGAGGCGAGCCCGCGACGTGCCGAGCGACGAGAATACCCGTGCCGCCGTGCGGGCGCGAGCCGATCGCGCCGTTCCCGGTGCGCCACGCTGATGCGTGTACTATCCTGCGCAAAATCTTGCTGCTCGCGCGCAACTCGCCGTGCGCGCAGCGGTCGGAGCGCAGCGAGCGACTGCCGCGGACGAGATCCGTACCGCGTCGGGAGCCGAATCCGTCCGTCGAATCAGGGAGCCAGACGTGTATCTCACCGAAAGATTCGCCAACCTGGTCGTCACGCTGGCAACAGACCGCCTACCGCAAGCGGCTGTCGACAAGGCCAAGACGTGCATCCAGGACTGCGTGGGCGTGACGGTCGCGGGTTCCGCCGAGCAGATCCGCGAGCCCCTTCTGCAGTACATCGACGCGACCGGCGGCAACGCGGTGGCGACGGTGATCGGCGCCGGCCGGCGTACATCGGTCACGAACGCCGCGCTCGCCAATGGCGCCTTTGGCCATGTGCTGGATTACGACGACACCAATCAGATTTTCATCGGCCACGGCTCGGTGTCGGTCGTTCCGGCGATCCTTGCGCTGGCCGAGATGCAGGGCGCGAGCGGCGCAGACGTGCTCACCGCGTATCTGCTCGGGACCGAAGTGCAGTGGAAACTCGGCGAGGCGCTGGTCGCTTGCGGCGACCATTACGCAAAAGGCTGGCATTCGACCTGTACCGTCGGTGCGTTTGGAGCGACCGCGGCGGCGGCGAGGCTGTTGCGGCTCGATGTGGCGCAGGCGGCGAATGCGTTCGGCGTCGCTGCCTCGGAGGTCGGCGGCTTTCAGGAACAGTTCGGAACCCATTGCAAGCCGTTGCACGCCGGGCGATCAAACGAGATCGGCGTGCGTGCGGCGCTGCTCGCCCGAGGCGGATTCACCAGTGCGCGCAGCGCCCTGGAAGGCAAGGTGGGGCTGCTGCAGTTGATCGCGGAAAAATTCGATCTCTCGAAGATCGACCGCTTCGGCGAGCCGTGGGGGATCCTGGAGACGACGTTCGGGCGCGGCATCAATCTCAAGGCGCACCCGGTGTGCGCTTCCGCCCTCGGCGCCGTCGAGGGCATGCAGGCGCTGGTCGCACGACACGGCTTCGGTCCGAACGAGGTCGAGCGCATCGAATGCGGCGTGCGCCCGCAATCGCTCAATATCCTCATGTACCACGAACCCCAAACCGGTTTGCAGGCAAAATTCAGCGCGGAATACTGGGTCGCCATTACCTTGCTGCGGGGGCGACTCGGCCTCGAGGAAGTGACCGATCAGGCTGTCGCTGCGCCGCAGGTGCAGGCGCTGATGAAGAAGGTGAAGGTCTATGCCGATCCTGCTATCACCGTTTCGGACGCGCGCGTCGACATCAAGGTCGTGCTCAAGGACGGCCGCATCCTGACCGAGGCGTATTACCCGGCCAAGGGAGCGGCCGACAATCCGCTGTCTCGCGCGGAACTCGACGAGAAGTTCTACGAATGCGCGCAGTGGGGCGGTGTGAGCGCGCGCAAAGCCGCGCGCGCGATTGAGCTTGTTTCGAGTTTGGAGCGATTGGACGATTGCCGCGAGCTCATGCGCTGCCTCGTACGCTGACTTCGAGCGGTCGAGCGCCATCCGCATGCGCTACAAACGTCGTGATCGGTAGTTTGCGCGCGGGATCGTTCGAGCCACAGGTGCCGCGGTCCACCGGCAAACCATACCGGTGATTACTTCGGTAGCGGCCGGGTACACACGAAGATCGCCACGGCGATCAGAAGCGGCGTTGCACCGAGAGCAAGCCAATGATTGGTTGCCAGCAGCATGCCCCAGCTCGCCGCGAGGAGCACACAGGCAAGCCGCTTGGCCCGCGCCGGTACAGCGCCTTGGCTGCGCCAGGCGTGCAATGGCGGGCCGAGCAGCGGATGGCGCTGCAGCCACTCGGCAAGCCGCGGCGACCCCTTGGGGGCGGCCCAGGCCGCAAGCAGCAGAAACGGTGTCGTCGGCAAGAGCGGTAAGACGAGACCCGCCGCGCCCGCCGCGACGCAGCTGCACGCGAGGCAGAGGTAGGGCAAGCGCCAACGCGCAACCGGAACGGCGTCGCTCATGCCGGGTAAGCTCAGGCCACGACCTTGAAGTCGATCACGATTTCCATCGGTTGCCTCGACACGTAGCAGATCTCGATCTTAGCGCCGAAGTATTGCTCCAGTTGGGCGAGCAGCGGCAGCGGATCGTGATCGTTGCAAAAGCGCATCGTCTCCCCGGGCTGCAGCGCCGACAGTGCGCCAAAGATGGCGGCGTGGCGAAAGCGCTTTGCAACGCCGCGCGCGTCGAATTCGTAGGTGGCGTGCGGGGTAACGGGGATGGCGGAGGCTTGTTGGGTCATGACTTTCCTTTCGTTGTTGCATGTACGGCGAGCGCACGCGTCGTAGCGCTCGCAAGACGCTTGTCCGTGCGCGCTGCAGCCCGCCCGGCCGCAGCGACACGACCAGCATCATCGCAACGAGCGAGCCCGCTCAAGTCGTCACGTGCGAGCACCGCCGCCGCAGCCGCGCGCGATCGTCGCCACGCTCATGAGTACGCGAGGCACTGCTCGCAAACCGTGCCGCGAACGTCCTTCTTCAGGTGCGCCTCGCGCAAAGTCTGGAACGCGTGCGAATTCCAGGCATCCATGAAGGACTGCTTGGTGAGATCTCCCATGGTCCAGTTCGCGGTGGCGTCGAAGCAGCACGCGGACAGTTTGCCGTCCGCCGTCACGTGCCCTTCCGTGAACGCCGACCAGCACGGCAGCGGCTCGCGCAGTGCGCCGATGCGTCCCTGATTGCCGGCGGTCGGCCGGTAGCCAAGCTGTGCTTCGCGCTCGGTTGCGAACGCCCCCATGGAGTAGAGCGGTAGCCAGTAGTGCCGGTCCACATACGGGTGCACGCGCAGCGCGAGCAGCTCCTCCATCTTCTGCTGCTGCGCCCCGTCGTACTGGATGGACGAGGCATAGAGGCGGGTGGCGTACGCGTTGTCGTTTCGGATTCCCCAGGCGGCCTTGATGTTTTGCAGCGCGCGCCGGAACAGCTTTCCCGCCACGCCCATGATCTTTTCGAACTGCGCCTCGTCGGCGGCATTGACCGACCATTTGAGCGAATCGAGCCCGGCCTTCATGCACTCCTCGACCGCTTCGGGGAACGCCATGGACGCGTTCGAGGTAAGAAAGACATAAGGCATGGCGATCTCTTGCTTGAGATAGCGAATGCAATCGACCAGCAGGCGCGGGTTCATGAACGACTCGCCGAGATAGAAGACACCGATCTCCTCCACACCGGCTTCGCGCATCTCGCGTGTGACGCGCTTGAAGAGCCCGAAGTCCATGTCCCATTTCGGTTGCACCTCGCGCGTGCGCAAGGCGCAAAAGCCGCAGCGGTAGTTGCAACGCGGCGAGATCTCGATCTTCACGCTGCGCGGCGCCGGGGGTGCGGCCTTGAGGTACGCGGCGGGGATGCGGGTGACGTTGTCGATGCGGTCGGTGATGTCGGCCATCGTCGAGTTCTCCTTCAGCGGCCCATTGCAGGCCATAGCGGCAAACGCGCGTTCAAGTTCAGCGGAATCGGTCGCCGGTCGCCAATTTTGCCTGGATCACGCGGCGTTGAACTTGATTCAAATCAAAGCGTCCGTGGCGGCCGAGGCTGCCGCCGGCGAATCTGCTCGCGATCTCGAAAGCGCATCGGGACGCTCGCCATGGATTGACCTGGATCAATCACCTTCCTCTTGCGTATTCGTAGATTCCCGTATGTCGAATAGGGGATAAGGCGATGAACGGCAAGCAATGGGCAGTGTTGAGTTCGAGCACCGTGGCATTCACCGTGTGTTTCGCGGTCTGGATGATGTTCGCGGTGATCGGCATTCCGATCAAGAACGCGCTGGGACTCAACGAGACGCAGTTCGGCCTGCTGGCGGCGATGCCGGTGCTCTCCGGTTCGCTCATCCGGCTGCCGCTGGGTATGTGGACCGACAAGCACGGCGGACGGATCGTGTTCTTCGTCCTCATGCTAGTCACCGTGGTGCCGATCTGGCTGATCGGCGAAGCGACCCAGTACTGGCACTACCTCGTGCTGGGGCTGTTCGTGGGGTTGGCAGGCGGATCGTTCTCGGTGGGCATCGCTTACGTCGCGCGCTGGTTCGATCGCAGCCGCCAGGGGATGGCGATGGGTGTCTTCGGCGCCGGCAATTCGGGGGCGGCGGTGACCAAATTCGTCGCGCCGGTGCTCGTGGTGGCCTATGGGTGGACCATGGTGCCGAAAGTCTACGCCGCGGCGATGCTGGTCACCGCGCTCGCGTTCTGGGCGTTGTCCTATCACGACGAGAACCACCTGGTGGCGTCCGACGTCGGCATGAAGGAACAACTGCTGGTGCTGAAGGATGCGCGTGTGTGGAAGTACTGCCAGTATTACTCGATCGTGTTCGGCGGTTATGTCGGGCTGTCGCTGTGGATGACCAAGTACTACGTGAGCGAGTACGGCTTCTCGTTGCAGTCGGCGGCGCTTCTGGCCGCATGCTTTTCGCTCCCGGGCGGCGTGCTGCGCGCGATCGGTGGCTGGATGTCGGACAAGTGGGGCGCACACCCGGTGACTTGGTGGGTGATGCTGATCTCGTTCGTCTGCCTGTTCTTTCTCTCCTATCCGCAGACCGATCTCGTGATCCGTACCGCCAAGGGCGATATGTCGATGCACATCGGGCTCAATGTCTGGGCGTTCACCGCGCTCATGTTCGTCATGGGTGTGGCCTGGGCAGTCGGCAAGGCGTCGGTGTTCAAGTACATCTCCGACGAGTACTCGGGCAACATCGGCGTGGTCTCGGGCATCGTCGGCCTGGTCGGCGGGCTGGGCGGATTCCTGTTGCCGGTTATGTTCGGCGCGCTCATCGACATAACCGGCGTCAACAGCACGGTGTTCATGCTGCTCTGGGGCATCACGCTGGTATCGCTCATCTGGATGTACTGGACCGAGATCGTCCCGCAGCGCAGCCAGAACGGCCAATTGCGTCCGGCCGCTCAAGGCGCAGCGATATCGTGACCATGGCTTTGACTGGAGCGCAACATGACTGTGCCAGCAACGACGAGGGCCGCCGCGAAACGAGGCCGCGTACTGACCATCTGGACACCCGAGGACAAGGCGTTCTGGGAACGCGAAGGCAACGCGCTCGCTAGCCTCAATCTGTGGATCTCGATTCCGGCGCTGTTTCTCGCCTTCGCCGTGTGGATGGTGTGGAGTGCGGTGGTGGTGCACTTGCCGACGGTCGGCTTTCGCTACACTACCGATCAGCTATTCTTGCTCGCCGCGCTGCCTGCGCTGGTGGGTGCGACGTTACGCATCTTCTATTCGTTCATGGTGCCTATCGTGGGCGGGCGGCGCTGGACGGTGTTCTCGACCCTGTCGCTGCTGATTCCGGCGGTGGGCATCGGAATCGCCGTGCAGGACACCGACACGCCGTTCGCGGTGATGGTCGTGCTTGCGGCCTTCTGCGGCCTGGGCGGCGGCAACTTCAGCTCCAGCATGGCGAACATCAGCTTCTTCTTCCCCAAGGAGCGCAAGGGCTCGGCGCTGGGGCTCAACGCGGGGCTCGGCAACCTGGGCGTGTCCGCCGTTCAGTTCATGGTGCCGCTGGCCATATCGGTCGGGATCTTCGGCTGGTTCGGCGGCGCGCCGATCATGGTCATCATGCCCGACGGATCGCCCAAGAATCTGTGGCTGCAGAACGCGGGCTTCGTGTGGGTGCTGCCGATCCTGGTGTCATCGCTGCTCGCCTTTCTCATGATGAATGATATCGCCGATGCCAAGGCCTCGTTCCGAGAGCAGGCGGTGATCTTCCGCTCGCGTCATAACTGGCTCATGTCGTGGCTCTACCTCGGCACCTTCGGCTCCTTCATCGGCTTTTCAGCGGGCTTTCCGTTGCTCATCAGGAGTCAGTTTCCGGGCGTGAATCCGCTCGAGTTCGCCTGGATGGGGCCGTTCCTCGGCGCGCTCATCCGGCCGTTCGGCGGCTGGCTGTCGGACCGCATCGGCGGTGCGCGCGTGAGCTTTTGGACTTTCGTTGCGATGGCGCTCGGCGTCTGGGGGGTGCTGCAGTTCC
>WYBJ01000134.1 GCA_011525945.1 Burkholderiaceae bacterium
ACGACCATCGACCCCACGCTCGCACAGCGTTCGCGCGCTCTGTGGCTTTGCACCTTCTCGTTTGCCACGTGCCTTGCGGTCTGGGTGATTTTTTCGATCGTCGGCGTGCAATTGCAGACGGAGCTCGGGCTGACCGAAACCGAGTTCGGGCTGCTCGTCGCCACTCCGATCCTGACCGGATCGCTCAGCCGGCCGCTGCTCGGCATCTGGGCCGACATGATCGGCGCCCGCCGCGTGCTCGTCGTGCTGATGCTGGTGGTGGCAGGTTTCACGTTTGCACTGCCGTATGCGCGCTCGTACTCGACTATGTTGTTGCTGGGTCTGGGCCTGGGTCTGGCCGGGGGCTCATTCTCGGTCGGGGTGGTCTACATCTCGGCCTGGTATCCGCGCGAGCGCCAGGGCACGGCGCTCGGATTGTTCGGCATCGGCAACGTCGGCGCAGCGGTGACCGGCTTCGGCGCCCCGCTGCTGTTGGCGGTCATGGATTGGCGTCATGTGGTGTGGGTCTATGCCGCATCGATTCTGGTCACGGCGGCCGCGTTTTTCGTGTTCGCGAAACCCGAACCGAGGTCTCGCACCGGCGACGGCGCGAATCGGACGATGTCACTGCGCGAGCGGATCGAGCCGCTGCGCAACCTCCAGGTGTGGCGGTTCTCGCTCTACTACTTTCTGGTGTTCGGCGGTTTCGTCGCGCTGGCTTCATGGCTGCCGCGCTACTACATCGGCGTCTACGGAGTAGACATCCGCACCGCCGGCTTCCTCGTGGCCAGCTTTTCGCTGCCGGCGGCGCTTTTCCGCGCGCTCGGCGGCGTTCTGGCCGACCGCTACGGCGCGCGCCGCATCATGTACGTTTCGTTCTCGGTGTGCACGCTAGGCCTGTTCCTGCTGTCGTATCCGAACACGCATTACGTGATCGAAGGCGTGCGCGGTCCGATCGCCTTCACGATCGCACCGACCATGACCGAGCGCGCGATCGTGCTGGCGATCGTCGGTTTCGTCATGGCGCTCGGCATGGCGGCGGTGTTCAAGCACATCCCGGCCTACTATCCAGAGCACGTGGGTGCGGTCGGAGGCGTGGTCGGCATGATCGGTGGTCTTGGCGGTTTTTTCCTGCCGGTCGCATTCGGCGCGCTGAACGACCTGATCGGCATCTGGAGCAGTTGCTTCATGCTGCTGTTCGTGGTCGCTCTTGCCGGCCTGCTGTGGATGCATTTCGCGATCCAGCGCATGGATCGCAGTCGTCATCCCGAGATCAAGGCCGACACCGATCTGCCGGAGATCATGGCGGCGGTGCTCGATGCGACCCGGCGCGCGCAAGCCGCTGCCGAGGCGGCCGGCAAGGCTGCGCGCGAAGCCGGCGCAGCCGCGACCAAGCTGCGCGGCGGCGGCTGATCGCCGGCGGCTTCAAGCCCTCTGCGATTGTGCGATCCACAGGCCGCTGGCGATGAGGACCGCGGAGCCGGCCCACATCCATGCGCTGGGAACGTCGCCCCAGATCAAATAACCGAGCAGCACCGACCACAACAGCGACGTATAGCGAAATGGCGCGACCACGGCGGCGCGCGCCACGCGCAGCGATTCGATGATGAGGAAGTGCGCGCAGAAGTTCACCGCGCCGGCGAGCAGATACCATCCCCATTGCGCCATCGACACAGGGCGCCATCCCAGCAGCGCACTGAACCCAGCGCCGACGACGATGACGAACGACGACCAGAACAGGATCGAGAGCGAATTGTCGGTGCGCGCGAGAATGCGCGCCGTTACATCGCGCACCGAGCTGAAGAGCGCGGCACCGACCGGGAGCAGCAGCGTCCAGCGAAAGTCGTCGCTGCCGGGCCGGATGATGATCAGCGTGCCGAGAAAGCCGAGGAAGATCGCTCCCCACAACGCCGGATTCACGCGCTCGCCGAGCATCGGCGCCGACAACAGGGCGATCATGATGGGCGCTACGAACGTGATCGAGGTCACCGTCGGCAGCGGCAGCACGCTCAACGACCAGATGATGAAGAAACTGGAGATGAGAAACAGCAGGCCGCGCGCGACCTGCAAGCGCACGTTGTGCGGCCGCAGGACCGCCAAACCGCTGCCGCGCCATACGAAAGGCACCACGAACAGCAGGCAGGCCGCCTGGCGCAGGCACATCACCTGCCCGAGCGGATGCGATTGCGCCAGATGCTTGGACAGCGCGTCGCTCACGAGCAGAAACGCCATCCCGGCGATCATCGCGAGGATGCCCTTCAGCGGGCGCGACAAGCCAGTGCTCACGCGGCTCGCAGTCGGCAACACGACTCCTTCATGACTTCGGGCGACTGCGTCGGCATCGCGGCTTGGCACGAAGCCTCGCGCGGGCAAGTCGACCGGGTACCCCAGTCCCGGGCGTTGGGTCAACCGCCGCTACGCGCTCTGCCGGAAGCGGCTTGCCGATCATAGACCTCGGCCGGGAAGCGCACCACCCCGTCGGCCGCGCTGCGCCGCACGCGTCTTGCGCGGACGCGGCGAAAGATCGCCTTCCACCGCCGCACGCCTCTGCGGCGCGGGTTACGATATGCATCTGCCGTGCCGCGTGCCGTCGCGCGAGCGGCGCCGTTCATTTCGATCCAGAGGTGCCCGATGCCCGAAAGAACCGCCCGCGAATCGCTCATTCTCGGTACGTATCTGGAACGCACGCCGGGATCCGCCCGCCGCCACGAGGAGGCCCGTTCGCTCTTCCCGAGCGGCATCGTGCACGACAACCGCCGCACCTGGCCGTATGGGATCTACGTGACGCACGCGACCGGCGCGCGCAAGTGGGATGTCGACGGCAACGAGTACGTCGACTACTACGGCGGCCACGGCTCTTTGCTGCTCGGCCACCAGCACCCCAAGGTCGTCGCGGCCGTGCACGCACAGACCGACAGGGGCATGCACTTCGCCGCCGGCCACGAGCTCATGCTGCAATGGGGTGGTCTCATCCAGGCCTTGATGCCTTCGCTCGAACGCATTCGCTTCACCGCCTCGGGCACCGAGGCGACCCATATGGCCATCCGACTCGCGCGCGCGTTCACCGGCAAGCCCAAGCTCATGCGCTTCGTCAAGCACTTCCACGGCTGGCACGATCACGTCGCCTTCGGCGTCAAGGAGCATCTGGATGGAACGCCCACGGTCGGCGTGCTGCCCGATGTGGCCGACAACGTCGTTCTGGTCAGGCCGAACGACGTGGCTGCGGTCGAGCGCGTGCTCGCCGAGCGAAACGACATCGCCGCGCTCATTATCGAGCCGATCGGCGCATCGTCGGGCGCCGTGCCGACGCCGCCGGAGGTGTTGAGGCAACTGCGCGAGATCACGCGCCACCGCGGCGTGCTGCTCATATTCGACGAGGTCGTGACCGGCTTTCGCATCGCGCGCGGCGGCGCGCAGGGTCTCTACGGCATAAAACCCGACCTGACCACGCTGGCGAAAATCGTCGCGGGCGGTATGCCCGGCGGCGCAGTGGGCGGGCGCAAGGAGATCCTCGACTGGCTCGACCACGAGGCTTCATCGGCCGCGGGGCGTGAGCGCATCGCGCACGAAGGCACGCACAACGCGCATCCGCTGAGCGCGGCTGCCGGCATCGCGACGCTCGAGCTCATCCGCGATACCGACGCCTGCGAGCGCGCCAGCGCGACCGCGGCGCGTCTGCGCGCGGGCTTCAACGAGATCCTGGAAGACGAAGGCATACCGTGGGCCGTGTACGGCGTGCATTCGTTTTTCAACTTCTATACCAATCCGGATCACCGGCGGTTCAAGCCCACGACCTTCGATGCCCAGACCGCGCCGCTCGACTGGTTCGGCGCCGACAAACGCGAGAACCTGCTGGCGAAGATGCGCCTTGGCATGCTCGTTCACGGCATCGATCTTAAAGGGTGGCGCGGCGGTATCGTATCGGCCGCGCACACCGACGCCGATCTCGACTGGACGCTGGACGCGTGGCGCAAAACCCTGCGCACGCTCAAAGCCGAGGGCGATTTCGAGTCCTTGCCGGCAAGCGCACGCGCGCGTTAGAAGTCACGGGTTCGATCCGCCCCGCCGAGCCCGACCGAGGCGAATCCGGGCTACGCCTGCACGCACGGGCGTGCGCGCGCGGCACACGTCCTCGGGCCGCCCGCTCGGACCGAGGTTATGATCGCCGCCTGGCGAATCGCTCGAAGGGGGGCGCGCATGGATCTCGGTCTCGAAGGGCGGGTCGTTCTCATCACCGGCGGCAGCAAGGGCATCGGGCTTGCCTGTGCGCGGGCATTCGCGGCCGAAGGCGCCAGGGTGGCCATCGTCGCGCGCAATCAGGAGAACCTCGATCGGGCGCGCGCCGATCTCGAATCCGTTGGGATCGACGTATTCGCGCTCGCCGCCGATCTCACGCGCGCCGAGGCCGCGTCGGCCATGACGGCGGCAACGCAGGAAGCGCTCGGCCCAATCGATATCCTGGTCAATTGCGCGGGCGCGGCCAAGCGCCATGCGCTCGATCAGTACGACTCGCACGCGTGGCACCACGGCATGGACGCGAAGTTCTATCCCTATGTGCACGCCATGGATGCCGTTCGCCCTGGAATGATCGAGCGCAGGAAAGGTGCGGTCGTGAACATCGTCGGCGCCGGCGGCAAGCGAGCGCAACCGACACATCTCGCCGGCGGTGCGGCGAACGCGGCGCTGATGCTGGTGACCGTGGGATGGGCCAACGCGCTTGGCCGGTTCGGCATTCGCGTCAACGCCATCAACCCCGCAGCCACCTACACCGGGCGCGTCGAGCAGGCGCTCGCGCTGGAGGCAAAAGAAAAGGGCATCAGCGCGGCCGAAGCGCTGAAACGCCTGGAAGCGGCGATCCCGTTCGGCCGCTACGGGCAGCCGGATGAAGTCGCCGCGGTTGCGGTGTTTCTCGCATCCGACAAAGCAAGCTACGTGAGCGGGGCGGTGATCCCGATGGACGGAGCCGCTATTGCCGTGATTTGAGGCGGCGGGGTTGAGTGCGGGAAGCGCGAATACAGCCGAGCATTTGATCCAGCGCAAAGGAGCGGCGTTCGCGCGCTAGACATCGGCTGCCTACGGTCTTAATCTGCGGTCGCCGCGGAGCCCAAGCCCCGCCGGCCTCCGATTCGCTCGTCAAGGTGACTGCATGAGCCACTTCCTCGATCGCCTCAAATACTTCTCCAACCCGAAGGAGAGCTTCGCCGACGGTTTCGGCCGCATCAACGGCGAAGACCGCACCTGGGAGGACGCTTACCGCAACCGCTGGGCGCACGACAAGATCGTGCGCTCCACCCACGGCGTCAACTGCACCGGTTCGTGCTCGTGGAAAATCTACGTCAAAGGCGGCATCGTCACCTGGGAGACGCAGCAGACCGACTACCCGCGTACCCGCTGGGATATGCCCAACCACGAGCCACGCGGTTGCTCGCGCGGCGCGAGCTACAGTTGGTATCTCTACAGCGCGAACCGCTTGAAGTATCCGCTGGTGCGCGGCCGGCTGCTCCGGAGTTGGCGCGAAGCGCGCGCGACGCGCGATCCGGTGGCGGCCTGGGCTTCGATCGTCGAGGACGACGCGAAGCGGCGCGACTACCAGAGCATCCGCGGGCTCGGCGGCTTCGTGCGCTCGAACTGGGACGAAGTCAACGAAATAATCGCTGCGTCCAACGTCTACACCATCAAGCAGCACGGGCCCGATCGCGTCATCGGCTTCTCACCGATCCCGGCGATGTCGATGGTCAGCTACGCCGCGGGCAGCCGCTACCTGTCGCTGATCGGCGGCGTGTGCATGAGTTTCTACGACTGGTACTGCGACCTGCCGCCGAGCAGCCCGCAGATCTGGGGCGAGCAGACCGACGTGCCCGAATCGGCTGACTGGTTCAATTCCAGCTACATCATCGCCTGGGGCTCGAACGTGCCGCAGACGCGCACGCCAGACGCGCACTTCTTCACCGAGGTACGCTACAAGGGCACGCGCACGGTGGCGGTCACGCCCGATTATTCCGAAGTGGCCAAGTTATCCGACCTGTGGCTGCACCCCAAGCAGGGCACCGACGCGGCGATGGCGATGGCGATGGGCCATGTCATCATGAAGGAGTTCTACTTCGACCGGCGCAGCGCCTATTTCGACGACTACGCGCGTCGCTACACGGATCTGCCGATGCTGGTGCGGCTGCGCAGCCACACGCTGCCGGACGGTCGCACGATCCTGGTACCCGATCGTTACGTGCGCGCCTCGGACTTCGCCGACGGTCTGGGCGCAGGCAACAATCCCGAATGGAAGACGGTCGCGTTCGACGCCGACGGTCGGGTGGTGCTGCCACAGGGCACGATCGGTTTCCGCTGGGGTCCCGACGGGCGCGCCGACGCCCACCAATGGAACCTGGAAGCGAAAGAAGCGCAAGGCGGCCGAGACGTGAAGCTCACGCTCTCGCTCATCGAAGGCGAGAACCCAAGCAGCGAAACCGCGCAAGTCGGATTTCCCTACTTCGGCGGCATCGAGCACGCGCATTTCCCGAACAACGTACAGAACGAAGTCATGGTGCGCACGGTGCCGGTGCGACGTCTGGCGCTCGCCGAAGCCGGAGCTGAACGCGAAGTGCCGGTCGCAACCGTGTTCGACTTGCAGGCCGCCAACTACGGCATCGCGCGCGGCCTCGGCGGCGAGCAAGCCGCGCAGAGCTACGACGACGACGTACCCTACACCCCGGCATGGCAGGAGCGCATCACCGGCGCCCCGCGCCATCAGGTGATCGCCGTCGCACGAGAGTTCGCCGCCAACGCGGAGCAGACCCAGGGCCGTTCGATGGTGATCATCGGCGCCGGCATGAACCACTGGTATCACTGCGACATGAACTACCGCGGCATCATCAACATGCTGATGCTGTGCGGCTGCGTCGGCAAGAGCGGCGGCGGCTGGTCGCACTACGTGGGGCAGGAGAAGCTGCGTCCGCAAACGGGCTGGACCGCGCTCGCATTCGCACTCGACTGGATCCGACCGCCGCGGCAGATGAACTCCACCAGCTTCTTCTACGCGCATACCGATCAATGGCGCTACGAGAAGCTCGCCATGGAGGAAGTTCTATCGCCGCTTGCGCCGCAAGGCGAAGCGGGCAAGGCGTATCGCGGCTCGATGATCGACTACAACGTCCGCGCCGAGCGCATGGGTTGGCTGCCCTCGGCGCCGCAACTGCAAACCAATCCGCTCGAAGTGGTGCGCGCCGCGCGCGCCGCCGCGCTCGATCCGGTCAACTACGTGGCGAAGGGATTGAAGGAGGGTACGCTCAAGATGAGCTGCGAAGACCCCGATCATCCCGACAACTGGCCACGGGTGCTGTTCGTGTGGCGCTCCAACCTGCTCGGTTCCTCGGGCAAGGGGCACGAGTATTTTCTCAAGCACCTGCTCGGCACCACCCACGGCGTGCAGGGCAAGGATCTCGGCGCCGACGACGCCAAACCCCAGGAAGTGGCGTGGCACGCGCAAGCCCCGGAGGGCAAACTCGATCTGCTCGTGACGCTCGACTTTCGCATGAGCACGACCTGCCTGTATTCCGACATCGTGCTGCCGACCGCCACCTGGTACGAGAAGAACGACCTCAATACGAGCGACATGCATCCGTTCATCCACCCGCTCTCGACCGCGGTCGACCCGGCATGGCAATCGAGAAGCGACTGGGAGATCTACAAGGGGATCGCGCGGAAGTTCAGCGAAGTCTGCGCCGGCCATCTCGGCGTCGAGCAGGAAGTCGCGCTCATGCCGCTCATGCACGATACCCCTGCAGAGCTCGGCCAGCCGCTGGAGGTCAAGGATTGGAAGCGCGGCGAATGCGAGCTGATCCCGGGTAAGACCGCGCCGCAGGTCGTCGTGCTCGAACGCGACTACCCCAACGTCTACAAACGCTTCACCGCGCTCGGCCCCTTGATGAGCAAGATTGGCAACGGCGGCAAGGGCATCGGCTGGAACACACAGACCGAGGTGCGCCAGCTCGGCGAGCTGAACGGTGTCGTCACCGACGAGGGTGTGACGCGCGGCATGCCGAAGATCGAAACCGACATCGACGCTTGCGAAGTGGTCATGATGCTCGCACCCGAGACGAACGGTCACGTGGCGGTCAAGGCGTGGGCGGCGTTGTCCGACAAGACCGGGCGCGAGCACGCCCACCTTGCACTACATCGCGAAGACGAGAAGATCCGCTTCCGCGACATCCAGGCACAGCCGCGCAAGATCATCTCGTCCCCGACCTGGAGCGGCGTCGAATCCGAGACGGTGTCGTACAACGCCGGATACACCAACGTACACGAGCTGATCCCATGGCGCACTCTTACCGGGCGCCAGCAGTTCTACCAGGATCATCCGTGGATGCGCGCTTTCGGCGAAGCGCTCGCCTCGTACCGCCCGCCCGTGGACCTGAAAGCGACCGCCGCCATCCACAACAAGCACTCGAACGGCAATCCGGAGATCCTGCTCAACTTCATCACACCGCACCAGAAATGGGGCATCCACTCGACCTACAACGACAACCTGATGATGCTCACACTCAACCGCGGCGGGCCGGTCATCTGGATCAGCGAGGATGACGCCCGGCGTGCCGACATCGTCGACAACGACTGGATCGAGCTGTTCAACCTGAACGGCGCCCTGGCCGGGCGGGCGGTGGTGAGTCAGCGCGTGCTGCCGGGCATGGCGATCATGTACCACGCACAGGAGAAGACCATCAACATGCCGGGCTCTGAGATCACGGGCGCGCGCGGCGGGATCCACAACTCCATGACCCGCATCGTGCTCAAACCCACGCACATGATCGGTGGCTATGCGCAGCTTTCCTACGGCTTCAACTACTACGGCACCGTCGGCACCAATCGCGACGAGATCGTGGTGCTTCGCAAAATGAGCAGCGTGGATTGGCTCGATACGCCGGCCACCACCGAGCCCGCGCTCGACGCGCAGCAAGCGTGAGGAGAGAGGCATGAAAGTTCGCGCACAGATCGCGATGGTGCTGAACCTGGACAAGTGCATCGGCTGTCACACTTGCTCGGTAACCTGCAAGAACGTCTGGACCAGCCGCCCCGGCGTGGAATTCGCGTATTTCAACAACGTCGAGACCAAACCCGGCATCGGCTACCCGAAGGAGTGGGAGAACCAGGACCGATGGAACGGCGGCTGGATCCGCAAGGCCGACGGGACCATCGAGCCCCGCCAGGGCGCGCGCTGGAAGCTCCTGATGAAGATCTTCGCCAACCCCAACCTGCCGGAGATCGACGACTACTACGAGCCATTCACCTTCGACTACGAGCACCTGCAGTCCGCGCCCGAGATGCATGCCGCGCCGACCGCGCGCCCGCGCAGCCTCATCACCGGCAAGACCATGGAGAAGATCGTCTGGGGGCCGAACTGGGAGGAGATTCTGGGCGGGGAGTTCGCCAAGCGCAGCAAGGACAAGAACTTCGACGACATCCAGAAGGAGATCTACGGGCAGTTCGAGAACACCTTCATGATGTACCTGCCGCGACTGTGCGAGCACTGCCTCAACCCGGCGTGCGTCGCCTCGTGCCCGTCGGGCTCGATCTACAAGCGCGAGGAGGACGGCATCGTTCTGATCGACCAGGACAAGTGCCGCGGCTGGCGCATGTGCGTGAGCGGCTGCCCATACAAGAAGATCTATTACAACTGGCAGTCGGGCAAGGCGGAGAAGTGCACCTTCTGCTACCCGCGTATCGAAGTCGGCCAGCCGACGGTGTGCTCCGAGACCTGCGTAGGACGAATCCGCTACCTGGGTGTGCTGTTGTACGACGCCGATCGCATCCGCGAGGCGGCAAGCGTCGAACACGACCGCGACCTGTACCAGGCGCAGCTGCGCCTTTTCCTCGATCCGAACGACGCGCAGGTGATCGCACAGGCGCACGCCGACGGCGTGCCCGATGCGTGGCTGGAAGCCGCGCGCAGAAGCCCGACCTACAAGATGGCGGTGCAGTGGAAGGTGGCGCTGCCGTTGCACCCGGAGTATCGCACGCTGCCGATGGTCTGGTACGTGCCGCCGTTGTCACCCATCAGCGCGGCCGCCAACGCGGGCAACATCGAGGCCAACGGCGAGATCCCGGACGTCGAGAAGCTGCGCATACCGGTCAAGTATCTCGCCAACCTGCTCACCGCAGGCGACACGGCGCCCGTGGTGCGCGCGCTCGAGCGCATGCTGGCGATGCGCGCCTACCAGCGCGCCAAGCATGTCGAAGGCCGCGTCAACAGCGCTGTACTGCAGCAGGTGGGAATGACCGAGCACGAAGTTCAGGACATGTACCGCCTGATGGCCATCGCCAATTACGAGGACCGCTTCGTGATCCCGAGCACGCATCGCGAGTACGCCGAGAACGCCTTCGACGTGCGCGGCAGCTGCGGCTTCTCGTTCGGCAACGGCTGCTCCGACGGCGAAAGCCAGGTGAGCCTCTTCGGCGGCCAGAAGAAGCGCACCATCCCGATCAAGGCGAAGGTCTGAGCATGCCCGCCAACGCCTCGATCACCTTGCGGGTGCTGGCGCGCCTGCTGACCTACCCCGATACCGAGTTGCGCGGGCACTTGCCCGAACTGCGCGTCGCGCTGCACCGCGATCGCGCCGTCAGCGCTTCGCGCCTCAAGGAGCTCGACGCGCTCGTGGATGCGCTCGAGGGTTCCGATCCGCTCGACGCCGAGGCGGTCTACGTGCAGCTCTTCGACCGCGGGCGCAGCACCTCGCTGCATCTGTTCGAGCACGTGCACGGCGAGTCGCGCGATCGCGGTCCGGCGATGGTCGACCTGGCCAAGACCTACGACGCAGCCGGACTCGAGCTCGCGCCCGGCGAGCTGCCCGACTATCTGCCCGTGGTGTTGGAATTCGCTTCCACTCAGCCGGCGCGCGAAGCGCGCGCCTTCCTGGGCGAGATGGCGCATCTTCTCAATACCCTGTTTGGCGCCCTGTACCAGCGCCAAAGCGCCTATGCCAGCATTATTGGGGCGTTGCTCGACCTGGCCGGAGAAAAAGCGCGCCCGGTAACGCCAGCGCCTGAAGAGTCGCCTGATGAGAGCTGGTCGGAGCCGCCGGCGTTCGACGGCTGCTCGATCGCAGGCCAGGCCAGGGCCGGCGAACCGCAACCCATCCATTTCGTCCGCAAGAACAACGCCACGCAAGGAGCGTCCTCATGAGCGCGCTGCACGCCTTCCTGTTCGAGGTCTATCCGTATGTCAGCTTCACGGTATTCGTCGTAGGCAGTCTCATCCGCTTCGACCAGAACCAGTACAGTTGGAAGAGCGACTCGTCGCAGATGCTGCGCAAGCGCAGCCTGCGCTGGGGCAGCAACCTGTTCCACGCCGGCATCCTGTTTCTGTTCTTCGGCCACCTGTTCGGCTTGTTCACGCCGCACGGGATCTATGGCATTTTCATGACTGCCGCGACCAAGCAGATGCTCGCCGTAATCGCGGGCGGCATCGCCGGAACGATATGCTTCATCGGCTTGACGATGCTGATCCATCGCCGCCTATCCGACGCGCGCATTCGCGCCACCAGTCACCCCACCGACATCGCGGTACTGATCGTGCTCTGGGTGCAACTCACGGTGGGACTCATCACGCTGCCTTACTCCTGGCAGCACGCGGACGGCACCACGATGCTGGTTCTGGCCGACTGGGTGCAACGCATCGTGACGCTGCGTCCGGTCGATTCCTCGGCGCTCGCCACGCTGCCGTGGCCGTTCCTGTTCCACGTCGTGCTCGGCATGACGATTTTCCTGCTGCTGCCGTTCAGCCGCCTGGTGCACGTCTGGAGCGGCTTCGCGGCGCTCGGCTACCTGTTGCGGCCGTATCAGTTGGTGCGTAGCCGGCGTCTCAATCTGCCGCCCGGGCACAACCAGCCGCCGCAGCGCAGCGCCGGCGTATGAGCGCACCGGCCGACCTGCTCGCCGCCACCACCGTGGCGTCCGTCAACGGCGTCGCGCTAAACGCGCCGGGCGAAGCGCTTGCACGCGAGGTGCTGCGCCAGCGCGCCTGCAGCGAGCTCCTGCGCCAGGCCGCACAACACGCCGGGCTCCTGGATTCCGCCGATACCCCTTATCCGGGCGGCGTGATGAGCGAAGCGGCAAGCCAGGCAATCGACGCGTTGCTGGCGCAGGCGCTACACGTTCCCGAGCCGTCCGACGAGGCGTGCCGGCGGCATCATGCCGCGCACTCGAGCGTCTTTGCCAAAGGCGAACGCGCGCACGTGCGACACATTCTGCTCGCCGTGACCCCGGGCGTCGACGTCGTAGCTCTGCGCAAGCGGGCCGAGCCCATTCTGCTGGATGTCCGCTGCCATGACGGCCAGGGCGCTGATGCGTTCGCCACCGCCGCGCGCAAGTGGTCCAACTGCCCCAGCGGCGAACGCGGCGGCGACCTGGGCTTGATCGGCCGCGACGATTGCGTTCCCGAATTCGCACGCGAGATCTTCGGGCGCGTTGAGATCGGCGTACTGCCACGCCTGGTCCACAGCCGCTTCGGGCTGCACGTGGTGGAGGTGCTGGCACGCGTACCCGGTGCGCCGGAGTCCTTCGAGGCGGTGCGCGGCGCGGTGGCGACGGCGCTGCGCCAGAAGGCGTTCGTGACGGCGCTACGCCAGTACTTGCGCTTGCTGGCGGCCGAGGCGGTCGTGCAAGGCGTGGATCTCGAAGCGGCCGCGACGCCGCTGGTGCAGTAGCGACGCTCGCTACACCGTTCCCGCCATGCCGCCGTCCATGTTGATGCTGGTGCCGGTGACGTAGCTCGCCATGTCGGAGGCGAGAAAGACGATGGCATTGGCGGCTTCGATAGTCTCGCCCACACGCCCGAGCGGAATCTCCTTACCCATCTTGCCGTAGTATGACTCGGCGCCCTCGCCCGACTTGTTGAAGCGCCGCTCGTGCTGGCCGGACTTGATGCGGCCGATGCACACCGTATTGACGAGGATATTATCGGGCGCGAACTCCTTCGACATCGCCTTGGTGAGCGCGATACCGGCCGCGCGCGAGATCGAAGTCGGGGTCGAGCCGGCGGCAGGAGTCTTGGCGCCGATGTTCGTGACCATGACGATGCGTCCACCGCCGATTCTGCGCATGTGCGGTATCACGAGCTTCACCAGGCGGATCGCACCGAATAGCTTCATCTCGAAATCCGCGGCCCACACCGCGTCGTCGTTTTCCATGAACGCACCGCGCTTGGAGGTGCCGGCATTGTTCACGAGGATATCGATGCGCCCGAACTGCTTCGCGGTCTCCTCGACCAGTCGCACCACATCCCCGGATTTGGCGACATCGCACGCAACGCCCAGAACGTCGGGGCTCACGCGCTTCAACTCCGCCACGGCGGCCTCGACCGCAGCAGGGCGCCGCGAGCAGATCGCGACCTTGGCGCCCTCCTGGGCAAGCACCCGCGCCGTCTCCTTGCCGATGCCCTCGGTGGCGCCCGTAATGATGGCTACCTTGCCTTTCAATCCCAGCTCCATGTCATTCTCCTGAGTGTGCGTTCCGCGGTGTAGCGGCGCGACCGTCGCGACAGTCGAACCGCGTCGCCAACCGCCCGACCATCGAGCGGCGATGATACTCCGGACCAGGCGCATGGCAGCAATTGCCCAACACCGGTCGGGTCCGCGGAGGCCGGTTACTCAGGGATCGTCTCTGGCGCCCTATTCGCGGACGCGGGGGCGTCGGCGCGAAAGGGTGAAAAAGCCAAGTCCGAGTGCGAGCAGCGGCAGCGTCGCGGGCACCGGCACCTGGCCGCTCGGAGGATCGGGCAGGATCACGCCACCGAGATCGACCCTGAGGTTGTCGATCCCCCATGCTTCGTCGCTGCCGCCCTGCCAGCCGATTCCGCTCGCCTGCAGGCCGATCGTCAAGGACGATCCGGCGTGCGCGAAAGCGAGCAAAGGATCTCCGGTCATGTCGACCACCGAATCGGAGTAGTAGGTCGATCCGGTATCGAACTGGACGTACTCGTACAGCAGCGTCCCAGCGCCGAAATCCTTGATCGATCCGAGCGCGTTGTTGTACGTGTAGCTCGCCGTCAGCACGCCATCGATGTAGAGATTGACGTTGTCCGGCGTGCAACAGCTTCCATCGCGGCTGTCCCAGGAATCGAGAAAGCCGAGGATGAATCCGATGCTGGCGCTCGTATGCGTTGGCAGGTTGCTCAGGGTCAACTGCGTCATCCCGGCGGGGTTGCCGGTGCTGCCGTTGCGAAAGATGTTGCCGTAGGTCGGCGAATACGCGGGTTGGGTACCGGCGATGCCGCCACCGCCAGCGGCGAATACTGCCGTCGCACCGAGCGACACTGTCGGGGCAGCGTCGAAATCGTTCGAATAGACGACAGTTGCACCGGCGCCCGCAGCGCCTAATCCCGCCGACAATGCGGCGACAGCGAGTACGAGTTCACGTTTCCTCATCGCGCGTCTCCCTGGTTATCCTGCCTCACCGGACGTGAAAGCAACTTTCGTGCTTGCATCGTTGGGAGGTCAGCGCTGGCGTTCCTCGCGATCACATCGTGGACCAGTACGTGCGAACCATATCCAACTGCCCACCATATGCCCGCCGCATCGCGATCGACCGGCCGCACCGACCAGCGGACACGCGCCGACCTGCCCGAAGAGTTCGTGCGATAAGAACGGCTTCGCAGTCCAGGAGCATGCGGAGGACCGATACCGTGCTCAGAGTGCCTCGCACGCGGTCGCGCTCATCTCTCGAAGGAAGCGGCCGTTCGCGGCAACTCGATGATCGTTGTAATCGGTCGCCTCGCGCGCCACGCAACCATTATGTCCTGCGGCGGTATCCGAGCGCTTCGGCAACGTGTACTCCCTTCACGGGTTCGCTCCGCGAAAGGTCGGCGATCGAGCGCGCAACTTTCAGTGCGCGATGATAGCTGCGTGCAGATAGACCGAGATCGTCTATCGCGCGCTTGAGCATGCCCGCGCCATCGGCATCGACGCCGCAGTGCCGATCGATCTCGCTCGATTCGAGCATCGCGTTCGGTTTTCCTTGCCGTATGAGCATTCGATTGCGCGCGGCCTCCACGCGCACGCGTACCGCATCGGATGACTCGCCCGCGCTCTTGCGCTGTAGCTCGGGAACCGGAACTGCGGGCACGTCGATTTGAACGTCGATGCGATCGAGCAGAGGCCCGGAGATGCGCGCCCGATAGCGGGCTACCTGGTCCGGCGTACAGCGGCAGCGCGTCTGCCCGAAATACCCGCAAGGACACGGATTCATCGCCGCGAGCAGTTGAAAGCGCGCGGGAAAATCGACTTGTCGCGCGGCGCGCGAGACGGTGATGCGGCCGGAATCGAGCGGTTCGCGCAGCGCCTCCAGGACCCTGCGATCGAACTCGGGGAGCTCGTCGAGGAAGAGCACGCCGTGCAACGCGAGCGAAATCTCGCCCGGGCGCGGGTGACTGCCGCCGCCGACGAGGGCGACGGCGGAGGTGGTATGGTGCGGGGCGCGAAACGGGCGCCGGCGCCATGCCTCCAGCCTGAACCCGCTGCTTCCCAATGATTGCACTGTCGCGGATTCGAGCGCTTCGGCTTCGGTCATGGCGGGGAGGATCCCAGGCAGGCGCGCGGCGAGCATCGACTTGCCGGTGCCGGGCGGACCGATCATCAGCACCGAATGCGCACCGGCCGCTGCCACCTCCAGCGCACGGCGGGCATGTAGTTGCCCCTTCACTTCGGCCATGTCGGGCAGCGCAAGCGGCGCCAGCGCGGCTTCACACACGTGCGGATGCAGCGCTTCGTCCCCCGTGAGATGCGCGCAGACCTCGAGCAGCGAACCCGCACCCAGGATGCGCGCATCGCGCACCAATGCCGCCTCGGCTGCGTTCATCGCGGGCAGGACGATCGTGCGACCCGAGGCGCGTGCGGACAACGTCATCGGCAGTGCACCGCGGATCGGCCGCAGCGCTCCGGTCAGGGCCAGCTCGCCGACGAACTCGCAGCCATCGAGCCGTGTGCCCGGGATCTGCCCGGAGGCAGCGAGAATGCCAAGGGCGATGGGCAGATCGAAGCGCCCCGACTCCTTCGGCAAGTCGGCCGGAGCCAGGTTGACGGTGATGCGGCGCGCGGGAAACTCGAAGCGCGCATTCTGCAGTGCGGCGCGAACGCGGTCGCGCGCCTCGCGAACTTCTGCCTCGGGCAGACCCACCACGGTGAAGCTCGGCAGCCCGCCGCCGAGATGCGCCTCGACCGTGACTTCGGGCGCATCCATTGCGGCCAGCGCCCGGCTGTAGACGATCGCGAGCGCCATGGCGAGGGTGCCCCCGCACGCCGACGGTCAAGGTAGCGGGAAGCGTCAGCCGGCTGCGTTGCGTCGTTCGATCTCGGCGAGCTTGCGCTCCAACTCATTCAGCCGCTCGCGCGTGCGCAGCAGCACTTCGCGCTGCACGTCGAACTCTTCGCGCGTGACCAGGTCGAGGCGCGAAAAGACGCCGCTCAACACCGCACGCACGTTTCTTTCCAGATCCTTGGCGGGGCTCGCTTCCAGCACCTGGCGCAACCGCTCGCCGACCTCATCTACCAGCTTCGATCGATTCATGGCTCACCTCGTTGCGATTCCAAGCCAGTGTAGCAAAGCCTCGGCACGCGACTCGATACGACCGATGAGCTAGGTCGCTGCGGCACCAACTTGGTTCAGCGGCACCGTTACAGTGCACCAGCTCGTTTCCAATCTCTCCCCGAGCACGCGCAACACCTTGAATCACCGTCACATTATTCCTGGCATGTTCGCTGCTCTTGCAGCCGCATTGCATCCACTCATCAGGGAAAGGACTGCGCGATGCCGAACAAGACGCTGATCGCCTGCGTGCTCGCCGCTGCCGTCGCCGCGCCGGACGTGCCCGCAGCCGAGTCGACCGAGCACACATTCACGGGCAACGTCGGGCTTTTCAGCCAGTACATATTCCGTGGCCTCACCCAAACCGATCGCGATCCGGCGTTGCAGGGCGGCTTCGACTATAGCCACGCGAGCGGTCTGTATCTCGGCACCTGGGCTTCGAACATCAGCTGGCTGAAGGACTTCGGCGCATATGATCGCGGCGGCAGCCTGGAATGGGACTTCTACGGCGGCTACAAGTCGACCATCGGCAAAAGCGATTTCGGCTATGACGTGGGGCTGCTCTATTACTGGTACCCGGGCAGTCCCGTTCCGGGAGGGATCAAGGCCAACACGCTGGAAGTCTATGGTGCCCTGAGGTGGAAGTGGCTGACCGCGAAATACTCCTACAGCCTCGACGACAAGACTTTCGGCGTACGCAACAGCGACGGCACCTGGTACCTCGATCTGAGCGCCAACGTTCCGATCACCGACAAGCTCGCGCTGCAGGCGCACTGGGGCAAGCAGGAATTCAAAGGCCGCTCGGGCGGAGTTTCGAACGACGCACAGGCAAGCTACGAGGATTGGAAGGTCGGCGCCACCTATGCACTGCCGATGAGCTTCACGGTTGGCGGCTTCTACTCCGATACCGACATGAGCGCGAGACAGAGGTCGTTCTACACCGCCAACGGCCGCTTCATCGGCCGGAATACGTTCACCGTCTTTCTACAGAAGACTTTCTAGTGTCCCGAGTCAGAAGTCGTTGCAACAATGTTCTTGATGTTCGCGACGCCACGAGTGGCAAAAGTGTCGAAATCGACGCCAGACGCGAAGCGAACCGCAGCCAGGTTGGACACCTGGCGAGGA
>WYBJ01000135.1 GCA_011525945.1 Burkholderiaceae bacterium
ATCGCGATGGATAGGGCCAACTTTTTCGGCCTTCCTGCTGATTTCTCGCCCTCGTACTGTCTCTCAAGCTGCCGAGTAGCGTCGAACAGCTTGGCGAGCATTTGAAGCGCGGCTTCTAGTCCTTCATCGCCCAGCGGTGTTTCTTGGATTTCGTACTTCTCTCGATAGAACTCGGGCAGCGATGCCAAATCGTTGAGCAGCTTTCCGGTTTGCAGCCTGAGCCGAGCATAGGTGCGAACATAGTCTTTAGGACGCGGGGCATTGTCGAGAGCCTGAACGCCACCCGGATAAAAACCTAGCCAATAATTCACGCCCCGCACCCATGTGTCTGCGTCACTCGCACTGCTAACGCCTAGCTGCCGCCTTAAGGATTCCCGAGCGTCATCGGCCAGAGTGTGCCCGCGGCTCATCCAGGTTGGCGCGCCGGTCCGGGCGCCAAGTTTCGGTGACTGCTTCGCCATCGCGCCTACCCCCGCATGCCCTGGACATAGGAAGCCGCGCCAGCGCTGCCAGGGTGGGAGCAGCGGTTTCGCCCCGTCGGGCTAGGCGCGGCTGTTCGGGGCGGGTCTACGCGGCCTCGCGCACCGCGAGCCGAATGGACATTCCTGCGCGTGTCGCGATGTTGACCAGCGCGTCGAGACTGAAAAGATCGATCTTGCCTTTGAGCAACAGATTCAAGCGCGGTTGTGTGAGCCCGAGACGCTTCGCCGCCTCCGCCTGGGTCAATCCGCTCTTGCGATAGAAATCCTCGATGCGCATCATGAGACTCGCGCGGAGCTTCAAGTTTTCCGCCTCCCCGCGAGGGAAGCCAAGATCGGCGAACACGTTGCCGCTGCTGCGCGTGCGCTTCAGTTTCTCGCTCATGATCGTTGCTTCCTTTCCCGTACAAGCGTCTTGAATCGTCGCTGCCCGAGTTCCAAGTCTTCCCTCGCGGTTTTGCCTGATTTCTTCTCGAACGCGTGCAGCACATAGATTGCTTCCACGAACTTCGCGACATAGAACACGCGATAAGCTCGCCCCGTTCGAACGCGAATCTCGTTCACGCCGAGCCCGACAGTTGGCATCGGCTTGAAGTCGGCGGGTTCCTTACCGGCCTGCACCCGCTCAAGCTGGTAGCCCGCCGCCCGCCTTGCGGTCGGTTCGAATGCGCGCAACCGTTCCAGACTATCGCCTAACCATTCAACTCGCTTCATTGCGTATCATATCAAATCTGGAATAGTTGGCTACGATCCTGCCAGGGTCGTGCAGCGGGTTCGCCCCGTCGGGGCTACGGTTAGCGCTTGCCGCGCAGCGGAATCACCTTCGCGGGCTGCTCGGCCTTCGCGCAGAACGCGGCCCACTCGTTCATCATCTGGCGCCGCTTCTCGAACAGATCGCCGCGCCGGTAGGCGGCTTCCACCTTGTCGCCGATCGTGTGCGCGAGCGCCATTTCGCAAACCTCGTTCGGGTAGTTCGTGCGCTCGGAAGTCCAGTCGCGAAAGGTCGAGCGGAACCCATGTGGCACGGCGGGTACATCCATGCGGCGCATGACGGCGATGAGCGCCATGTCGGAGAGCATGCCGTCGCGCGGTGCGGGGAATACCAAGTCGCGCGGCAAGCCGCCGGGCAGTGCGCGCAGCAACTTGACAGCGGCCCGTGCGAGCGGCACGCGGTGCTCGCGCCCCGCCTTCATCCGGCGGGCGGGTATCGTCCATGTCGCGCCCGCAAGGTCGAACTCGGCCCAAGTCGCGCCGCGCACTTCGCCCGAGCGGGCAGCGGTGAGGATCGCGAACTCAAGCGCACGCGCGGCGATCCCCTCGGCGTCGCGCAGCCGCACCATGAACGCGCCCACATCGCCAACGGCAAGCGCGGCATGGTGGCGTGGCTTGGCGATCTTGCTGCGGGCGCCGAGCAGCAAATCGAGGTTGTCGCGCCAGCGCGCCGGGTTTAGGCCCTCGGGCCGGTAGCCTGCCTGCATGGCGTAGCTCAGCACCTTCTCGATACGGCCGCGAAGGCGCGATGCCGTCTCGGTTTTCGTTTTCCAGATCGGTTGCAGGATGGCTAACACGTGCTCTTTGCTCACGTCGCGCACGAGCAGCGAACCGATGACCGGGAAGGCGTAGGCTTCCACGGTCGCGCGCCATTGCGCCGCGTGCTTGGCGTTACGCCATCCGTTCTCGTGCGTGTCGATGTAGGCGTACGTCGCTTCCTGGAACGTCACGGCCCGCGCCTGGGCCGCTTGCAGTGCGCTACGCGCCGCCCGCGCCTGCTCGATAGGGTCGATGCCTTGCGCGATCAGCTCGCGCGCGCGGCGGGCTTTCTCGCGAGCGCCGGCAAGGGTTACGTCGGGGTAGCCGCCTAGCCCCATGTCGCGGCGGCGGGTGCCCACCATGGTGCGCAGAATCCACGAACGCGCCCCGCTCGGCAGGATTTGCAGGTACAGCCCGGCTACCGTCCCGACGGCATTAAGCCCCGGCGCCTTGAGGTTGGCGACGGCTTGCGCGGATAGCTCCTTGGCCTTTCTCGGCATGGCGCCTCTCCCAGGGAGGGAAACCCACCAATGCACCCCACAACGTAGGTGCAATTGGATGATACGCCATGAAACGAAGTGATGCTAGGTCAAGGCGGTTCTCATAGGAGAAAGTACAAAAAACGCTACGGGATGATACGGCCTGAATTATGGCGGAAGCAGACTCCCTCTCCGCCAAGTAACAAACGCTCGCGGCGTTTGTTACTTGGCTGCGGCGTGCGACGAAAACCCTAGTCTGTCCGGCTTCGGCGACGGCAGCGGCAATTGGTCGACTGTCGCTTGCCGCATGTCATGGTCTTGTTCCCGGTCGGTGCGGACACGTCCGACGCCCGGCCGGTGAATATGTCGTGCCGATTGGGTTTGTCGCCGCCCCCGTTGGTCACTTCGCCCTTCTCGCCATTCTCGCTCAGCGACGCTCGCACCGGCTGCCGCCGAGCGACCTGCGGTGCGGCGACGGCCGCATGTGGGACAATGGCGCCGCCCGGCATGCCGCGGCGCGGCCATCGGTTGGGACGAGCAAGAATGTCTCCAAGATTTTGTCGCGACCGATCGGAGCGCTTTTTGGGCAAGAGCGGTGTTGGTTAGCGCTCGCGGGAGCGATCGATGGCTCGGCGCGTGTACCGATCACGCGGTCAGCGCCTGCCTGCCACAAAACGATCAATTCGAGGAGGCTTAGCGATGACCCGCAAGAACGCGACGACGCCGTTTGGAGGTTCGATCGCGATCGGCTCCGCCCACGCACGATGGCCGGTGACCCTGTTGCTCGCGACTGCGATGATGTTCGGCTCGGCGTCGGCCAACGCCGCACCGCCTAAAGACACGTTCGTCGTCGCGGGCAATCTGAGCTCGATGATCACACTCGATCCGGCCGCGATCGCCGAGTCGATCACGGCCTACACCATGCGCAGCGTCTGCGATGCCCTTATCGAGTTGGACGACGACGACGCCTCCAAGCTCGTCCCGGGGATCGCGGAAAGCTGGAGCGTGGCGCCCGATGGATCGACGTTCACCTTCAAGATTCGTAAGGGCGTGAAGTTTCCGTCCGGCAACCCGGTAACGGCTGTGGACGTGCTCTGGTCGATGAAGCGTACTTTGACCCTCAATCTGGCCAACGCGCAGCGTCTGCGCGAATGGGATATCAATGTCAGGAACGTGGACGACGTGATTCGCGTATCGGACCCGTTCACCCTCGTGATTCAACCGACGCGCCCCATCGCACCCGGCCTGTTCCCGTTCGCGCTCACCGACTTTCGCAACACCGCCGTGCTCGACCGGGTGACGATCCAGAAGCACGAAGTCGCCGGCGATATGGGCCACAAGTGGCTCGCCACCCACTCCGCCTGCGTAGGCCCGTTCCGTGTCACGCAGTGGCGCCCGCAGGAGATACTCGTACTGGAACGCAACGACGAGTACTTCGGCCGCAAGCCCACGATCAGGCGCATGATCATTCGTCATACGCCCGAGGCGGGTGCGCAGCGCCTGATGTTGGAGAAAGGCGATATCGATATGGCAATGGATATCGACCCGGCCGACTTCGCCGCGCTGGAGAAGAATCCGAACGTGCGCATGATGTACACGCCCAGTCTGAGAATCAACTACTTCATGTTCAACATGAAGGATCCACGTTTCCGCAGTCCGAAGCTGTTCGAAGCGTTTCGTTATCTGATCGACTACGAGGGGCTGGAGAAGACGCTGCTCAAGAACGAGGCGCGCGTGCGTCAGAGCCCGGTGCCCTCCGGTGTCTTTGGCGCCCTGCCTGATGAGTACAAGCCCTTCAAGCTTGATATCGCCAAAGCCAAGGCGCTGCTCGCCGAGGCCGGCTACCCGAACGGCTTCTCGGCCGAGTTGATCGTGCTGAACGGATTTCCGAGCGTGGACATCGCGCAACACCTGCAGGCCAACGCCGATAAGGTCGGCGTGAAACTCAAGATCACGCAGATGGTGGGTGCGCAACTGTTCAAGCGGGCGCGGGCGCGCAACTTCGAGATCTACATGGCGGGGTACGGATTCAATTACCCCGACGCGAACAATGTCATGTTGCGTCATGCGTACAACCCGGACAACAGCGACGGCGCGAAGAACTCCCTGTCGGTCGCGTGGCGCGCCTCGTGGGACCCGGGCCAGTGGATCAACGATACGATTCGCGCCGCGCAAGTCGAGCGCGACCAGGCGAAGCGCCTGGCGATGTACCAGGAGATCCAGCGCCGTCACATGGCCTCCTCGCCCTTGATCTACCTGTTCCAGAATCAGTCGGTGACGGTGCTGCACAAGCGCGTGAAGACGTTCAAGCGCAACCTGATCGCAGTCAATTTCGCCGCGGTGGAGAAGGAATGACGCCGGGACAAGCAGCGTCAGACCTGACCGTCGTCACGCACGAATGAGCCAAGCTCGCGAAGCAGCCGCGCGCGCCGCTGGTGCAAGCCGGTGGCGACGGCGCCTGCGGTGGACGAGCCGCACGCTCGCCACGGTTGCGATCACTCTCCTTGGCCTGCTCGCGCTCACCTTCTTCATCGGTCGTGTGATGCCGGTCGATCCGGTGACGGCCATTGTCGGCGAGCAGGCCGACCAGATTACCTACGAGAAAGTGTACCGGGCGCTCGGCCTGGACGAGCCCCTGACGACGCAGTTCGCAATTTACGTCCGGGGGTTGCTGCGAGGGGATTTCGGCACTGCCATCGCCACGGGCCACCCCGTCATCGAGGATATCGCGCGCGTCTTTCCTGCCACCGTGGAACTGGCGACGCTGGGGCTGATCGGCGGCGTGCTGCTCGGTGTGCCCATGGGCATTGTCGCAGCAGTGCGTCGGAACCGCCTGGCCGATCACGTCGTGCGTCTGTTCGGACTCGCGTTTCATTCGGTGCCCAACTTCTGGCTGGGGTTGATGGCCCTGGTCGTCTTCTATGCCGCACTGGGTTGGATCGGTGGCGCGGGACGGGTGTCGCTGCACTATATCGGTGTCGTGCCCGACGTCACGGGTTCGATCCTGCTCGACGCGATGCTTGCTGGCGACTGGGATATCGCGCTGGACGCCTTTCGTCATGTGATCGCGCCCGCGCTAATCCTCGCCAGCGGTGGCATGGCTTATCTCAGCCGCATGACGCGAAGTTTCATGCTCGATCAGCTCAACCAGGAATACGTGATGGCCGCACGCATCAAAGGCTTGTCGGAGTGGCGCGTGACGCTGCATGCGTTCAGGAATATCGGCGTTCAGCTCCTCACGGTCGTCGTGCTCGCCTACGGGGGCCTGCTCGACGGCGCCGTGCTCACCGAGACCGTGTTTGCCTGGCCGGGGTTCGGCCAGTACCTCACATCGGGTCTGATGGCGGGCGACATGAACGTGGTACTTACGTGCACGCTGCTCGTTGGCGTCATATTCGTGACGCTCAATCTTGTCTCTGACGTACTTTACCGCATCCTCGATCCCCGCACCCGATAAGCGCACAGCCTATGCCGACATCGGTCGAAACCCAGACGAACGCGGAGTCGCCGCAACCGGGCGCGGGCATTCGCAACTGGCTGACGGCCGAGATACCCGGATCGGCCGTTCAGGCAAGAGCGCAGCGCGCATACTTCGGCTGGATTCGCTTTCTGCGCAATCCGCTCGCCGTCGTGGGGCTAAGCGTCATTGTGCTGCTGGTCCTGGCCGCCGTGTTCGCGCCTTGGATTGCTACCCACGATCCGCTCGTCCAGAACCTCGCGACACGCCTGCAACCGCCGAGTGCGGAGCACTGGTTCGGCACCGATCAACTCGGCCGCGACCTCTACAGTCGCGTGATCTACGGTGCGCGCATCACGCTCTATATCGTGCTCCTGGTTACCGCGCTGGTCGCACCGATTGGGCTCCTGATCGGGACGCTGGCGGGTTACTACGGCGGCGCAATCGACGTGGCGTTGATGCGGCTTACCGACATCTTCCTTGCCTTTCCCGGGCTCGTGCTTGCGCTCGCATTCGTCGCAGCGCTGGGACCGGGGCTGGAGAATGCCGTGATCGCGATCTCGCTCACGAACTGGCCCGGTTTCGCACGGCTTGCGCGCGCCGAAACGCTGATCGTGCGCTCGAGCGATTACATCGCCGCAAGCCGGCTGCAGGGCGCGTCATCGGGGCGCATTGTCGGCATGCATATCGTGCCGATGTGCATGCCCTCGGTCGTCGTGCGGGCGACGTTGTCCATGGCGGGCGTCATCCTCACCGCCGCCGGCCTGGGATTTCTAGGGCTGGGCGCGCAGCCGCCTTCACCTGAATGGGGCGCGATGCTCTCCTCGGGGCGGCGCTATATGCTCGATTATTGGTGGATGGCCACATTCCCGGGGCTCGCGATCGTGCTGGTGAGCCTCGCCTTCAATCTCTTCGGCGACGGGCTGCGCGACGTGCTCGATCCGCGCAACGAATGACGATGATCGTATTGGGATCGCCTTTGGCGATTGCGGACGAATCGGCCCCGATCGTCTCGGTGCGCAATCTGCGGGTCGCGTTCGATACGCCGCATGGCGCCGTCGAGGCCGTGCGGGGCATCTCGTTCGATATCGCACGCGAGAAGGTCGGCATCGTCGGCGAATCCGGATCCGGCAAGTCGATGACGGGCCGCGCCATTCTGCGACTGACGCCGCCGAAGGCCAGGGTATCGGCCGAGCGCCTCGACCTGCATGGCCAGGACTTGCGCGCACTTGACGAGCGCGCGATGCGTCTCGTCCGCGGACGGCGCATGTCCATGATCCTGCAAGACCCGCGCTACTCGCTCAATCCGGTCGTGCGCGTCGGGGAGCAGATCGCCGAGGCTTACCTCGTCCATCGGCGGGTGAGCCGTGCCGAAGCGCGCGACAAGGCGCGCGCGATGCTGGAAACGGTGAGGATCCGCCACCCGGACCGGGTCTACGAGCTCTATCCACACGAGGTATCCGGCGGCATGGGGCAACGTGTCATGATCGCGATGATGCTGATTGCCGAGCCCGAGTTTCTGATCGCCGACGAGCCGACTTCGGCGCTCGACGTCACCGTGCGCCTGCAGGTGCTGGCCATCCTTGATGACCTGGTGCAAAGTCGCGGCCTCGGGCTCATGTTCATCAGCCACGATCTGAACCTCGTTGCCACGTTCTGCGACCGTGTGCTGATCATGTATGCAGGTCGCATCGTCGAGACCTGTCCAGCCGCCGAGCTTCGGCGCGCGCGCCACGGTTACACGCGCGGGCTGCTGGAGTCGTTGCCGCGCATCGACAAGCGGCGCGACCGGTTACCGGTGCTCGAACGCGATCCGGCATGGCGAGACGCACCGGCGGTCTCGCCGCGCGAAGGCTAGGGGTATGCCGCTCATCGATATTCGTGACCTGCGAGTGAGCTTCGGCGAAGGCGTGGGAGCCATACGCGCGGTCGACGCCGTCAGTATCACGATCGAAGAAGGCGAAGTCTACGGCCTGGTCGGTGAATCGGGTTGCGGCAAATCGACGCTCCTAAGGGCACTCGCCGGGCTGAATCCAAATTGGAGCGGCGCCATGACGGTCGCGGGCCAGATCCTCGGTCCGCGCCGCAGTACGGCGCAGTATAAGCTGATGCAGATGGTCTTCCAGGATCCCTACGGATCGCTGCACCCGCGGCATACGATCGATGGGCTGCTCGCCGAGCCGCTCGCGATTCACGCGATCGGCGAGTCGGACCGGCGCATCGTCGAGGCACTCGACCGGGTCGGGCTCGACGCGAGTTTTCGCTTCCGCTATCCGCACCAACTTTCAGGCGGCCAGCGCCAGCGGGTTGCCATTGCCCGAGCGCTCATCGTCGAGCCGCGCGTGCTGCTGCTCGATGAGCCGACCTCGGCGCTCGACGTATCGATCCAGGCCGAAGTGCTCAACCTGCTGGACGACCTACGACGCAGCCAGAAGCTCACGTATCTTTTCGTGAGTCACGATCTCGCGGTGGTCACGCACATGTGCCGCCGTATAGGCGTCATGCGAGCGGGCAGATTGCTGGAGGAGATGACGGTCGACGCACTCCTCGCCGGCGGCACGACGCATCCCTATACCCGGCATCTGTACCGGGCGAGCGCGGGTTACGATCGCAGGCTGGCCGACACGGCTGAGGTGCTCGACGACAGCGACGAGGAAATCGCGTGAGCAAAGTGAATCCGATCATCGCAATCCTGGGTTTCAGCCTGGAGACGAACGGTTTTTCGCCCCCCAGCACGCGCGCCGACTTCGAGCAGAGCTATCTCCTGCGCGGCGGGGAACTGGAGGCCGACATCCGCTCGCAGCATCCGCGCGCGAACGGCACCTTACCCGGCTTCGTGCACGAGATGGACGCGACCGGCGACTGGGCGATGGCGCCGCTGGTGGTGGCGGCGACGAGCCCGGGCGGTCCGGCGGAGCAGGCGTTTTTCGACGAGTTTCTGGCCGACGTGGCAAGCCGCCTGCGGGCGGCGCTGCCCGTCGATGGCATCTATATCTCCGAGCATGGTGCGGCTGCGACCACCGGCGATACCGATCCGGATGGCACGCTGTTCGAGCTCGTGCGCAAGATAGCCGGTCCTGAAGTGCCCGTTGTCGCGACCCTTGACCTGCACGCCAACGTCTCGCAACGCATGGTGGATACGACCGACGTGCTGATCTCGTATCTCACCAATCCGCATGTCGATCAGCGCGAACGCGGCGCGGAAGCCGCCCGCGCCATGCGCGAGATCCTGGGCGGCGTGCGAACGGCCAAGGCGCTCGTGCGCATTCCGTTGATGCCGCCCTCGGTGACGCTACTTACCGGCGTGGGCGAAAACGAGGCGGCGATCCTGAATGGGACGCTTTCCCGCCCCTATGGCGAGCTGATTCGCGCAGGCCAGCGCCATGTCGAACCGGCGGCAGGCCCCGCCTCGGTGCTCAACGTTTCCATCAACGCGGGTTTCTTTCTGACGGATTCGCCCAAGGCCGGCATGACGGTCGTGGTGACGACCCGGGGCGATCAGGCTGCTGCGGACGTCTTGGCGCGCGATCTCGCACAGCGCGCCTGGGATGAGCGCGATCGCTTCGCACCGAAGCTCGTGCCGATGGAACAAGCCGTCGGACGCGTGCTGCACGCATGCCACGATCCGGCGGCGCGACCGGTGTGCCTCGCCGATGTCGCCGATAACCCGGGCGGCGGCGGGCGGGGCAACACGACCGACCTGCTGCGCGCGCTCATCGAAGCGGGTGCGAGTGATGTCGCACTCGCAGCGTTCAACGACGCCGCGCTCGCAGCCGAAGCACATCGGCTCGGCGTCGGCGCACGCTTCACGGCCGTCTTCAACCGTGCGGAATCGCATCCGCTGTCGGCTCGGCTATCGGCCAGCGCGCAGGTGATCGCATTGAGCGATGGGTGTATCGTCGGCCGCCGCGGTTCGGCGCAAGGACGCAGCATCACGCTCGGACCCACTGCACGCGTCCGTCTTACGGGTCTCGAAGGCAGTGAGTCAAACGCGTCGATCGACATCGTGGTGATCAGCATTCGACAGCAGTGCACCGACCCGGCAATTCCGGAACACCTGGGAATCGATCTCGCCAAGCTCAGGGGCTTCGTGGTGAAGTCACGCGGCCACTTCCGCGCGGGTTTTTCCGAGTTCTACGACGACGCGCAGATCATCGAGGTCGACGCCCCCGGGTTATCGACGCCGGTGCTCGCGCGTTTGCCTTACCGCCACCTGCCGCATCCCATCTTCCCGATCGATCCGGAAACGCGCTGGCGCGCGCCCGACTGAAAGAAGGCTCGCTGCCATGGCAGCTATCCAGTCCTCATCGTTGCCGCCTGGCAGCAGCGAGTTCATCTTTGTCGATCCGCGTCCCGGCCCGCACCGCGAGATCACGGTGTTCTCGCATCGTCCGCAGCGCTGGACACCCGAGTCTCCGATCGTGCTCGTGATGCACGGCCATGCGCGCAACGCCCGCGCGTATCGCGAGGGATGGATCGGACAATCCGATGCGCACGGGTTCCTGGTTGCGGTGCCCGAATTCTCGGCGACACACTATCCGACCAGCCATCACTACAACTATGGCGACATGATGACGCCCGAAGGCCAGCATCGCCCGCGCGAGTTATGGGTTTTCGGCCTCGTCGATCGAGTGTTCGAAGAGCTGCGCGCGAAGTCGGGCAGCCGCCGCCGCCGCTATTTTCTGTTCGGCCACTCGGCCGGCGGGCAGATCGTGCATCGCCTGATGACATTTGCCGCCTCGCCGCTGATTGAGCGTGCGCTTGCCGCAAACTCGGGAAGCTACACGCTGCCGATATTCGACGAGGCGTTTCCTTTCGGACTCGGCGCCACGGCCATTACCGAGGGCGAGCGTCGCGAGCTCTTCGCTCGTCCGATCACCATTCTGCTCGGTGATGCCGACTGCGACCCCAATCACCGCCAGTTGCCGCGCGATCCCGGCGCCATGCGCCAAGGGCCGCACCGCTTCGCGCGCGGTCTGAACTACTTCGCACTGGCCTGTCGCGAGGCTGCCGCGCTGGACGTGCCGCTTGCCTGGAAGCTACGCATCGCGCCGGGTGTCGCCCATTCCAATCCGGGTATCGCGCCGTTTGCGGTGCGCGAGCTCCTGGGCGTTTGAGGCGAGGTAGGCTGCCATGACGAATCCACGAGCGAGCCGGCCGGATCCGCACGCCGGGCCGCAATGGGATCTGGCTCGCCTCGCAGGTACACGAGACTTCGCGGCGGCGATCGATACGGCGGCCGTGATGATCGTGCATCGCGGGCGGCCGATCTACCAATGGGGCGACGTAGCGGCTCGGTACCGCTGCCACTCCGTCCGCAAGAGCCTTCTTTCGGCATTGATCGGAATCCATGTCGGCGAAGGCCGTATCGACCTCGAGTGCACGCTCGGCGAGCTGGGCATCGACGACCGCGACGGACTCAGCGTGCGCTCGTATTCGCATGCAGGCGATCGTGGCGGGTACGGCTACATGTGGTGGGTGGCCGAAAGGGACGTGCACTTTCCGCAGATGTCGGTGCCGCACGGGACCTATTCGGCGCGCGGTGCGCACGGCCATTACGTCGTGGTTGTGCCTCAGCGCGAGCTCGTCATCGTGCATCGCGTCGACAGCGATCGACCGGGTCGTGAGGTGAGCGCGATGGCGTTCGGTGCGTTGCTGGATCGTATTCTTGCCGCGCAACGCCTCGCATCGGGCGACATGCTGGTCGGGCGTCGCGACATGGATTGACACTACGATGCTCGATCACGGCCGCGCGGAGGCCTGGTTGTCTGCTCGACCGTCGACCTTCGATGGCGCGCGGGGGTGGAAGATCCAGCTACGTGCGCTATAGTCACCGCTTCATAGTCCGAGCTTCCGACGAGAGAACATCGATGCACACACGTATGATCCACGCCGCGCTGTCTGCCGTCTCGGCGCTTTGCATTTCTTATCCCGCTATTGCGGCCGATCTCTATCCGACGCGGACGATACGCTTCATCGTGCCGTTCCCGCCAGGCGGTGCAACCGATGTCGTGACGCGTCTGCTGGCACAGAAGCTTAACGAGCACTACAAGCGCCAGGTCGTAATGGTCGATAACCGCGCCGGCGCGGGCGGGGTCGTCGGCTCGGAGCTTGCCGCGCGAGCCGCGCCGGACGGCTATACGCTCGTCATGGGCACCACCGGCACCCACGCGATCAACGCGAGCCTCTACGCCAAGCCTTCGTATCATCCGATGCGGGACTTCGTCGCCGTCACGCCGGCGGCGCTGCTGCCCAACATGATCGTCGTGCACCCATCGGTGCCGATCCGTAGCGTGAAGGAGATGATCGCGCTCGCCCAGGCGCGCCCCGGCCAGCTCTCGTATGCATCCTCGGGCAACTTCCTGTATCTCAGCGGTGCGCTTTTCACCAGCATGGCAAAGATCGATATGCTGCATGTGCCCTTCAAGGGGGGCGCGCAGGCCATGCCGGCGGTGATCTCCGGCGAGGTGGCTACGTCGTTTGCAACCATCGTCTCGTCGCTGCCCCAGGTTGCGAACGACAAGCTGCGCGGGCTCGCGGTTACGAGCGCCAAGCGTTTTCCGAGCGCCAAGGACTTTCCGACCGTGGCGGAGTCAGGACTCCCGGGTTACGAGGCGGTCGCGTGGTACGGCGTGTTCGCACCAACCGGCACGCCGGCGGAAATCGTCGCGAAGTTGAACGCTGACATCGTGAAGGCACTCGACTCGCCCGAGGTCCGCAGCTTGCTGCTCAAACAGGGCGCGCAAGCTTACACGTCAAGCCCGGCCGAGTTCGCGCGGGTCGTCGCGCGCGATGTCGAGAAGTGGGGGAGGGTGGTGAAGCTTTCCGGAGCGACGGTGAACTGAAGGGCTGCGCTCACGGTAGCGACCGAAACGCCGATGCGGTCGCCCCGAGCGCTTGCCTATACGAGGCGTGAACGCTCGGCGAACGTGCGAACGACACTAGCCGCGGCTCGTGACGCGCCGCGCACTGTCCTGCGCCAGCACCGAGAGCAGCCGGTCGAGATCAGCCTTGAGCTTGGCAAAATCCGTCGTCTTGCGGAAGCTCTTCACGTCCATGAAGAGCTTCTTGTTGATTTCGACTTGAATCGAATCGATGCCCCGCGCGGGCTGCCCGTGGCGCGCGATCAACTCGTTGCCGATGTAGGGGTCGTTCACCGAGACACTGTAACCGTAGCCGCGCAACGTATCGACCACCAGCGCGAGCGCTTCCCTCGACGCGGTCTTCCCTTTTAGGTCGCTCACGCAGAAGTCGGCGCGCGGTTTGCCGGCGTCAAGATGTGTCGGCGCCCCCACAGCGGACATGCAGTGGCAGGAGATGTGACGCAGCAGGCCAAAGCGTGCATGCAGCGCGGCGGCAATGCGCGCGAGCTCGGCGTGATACGGCCTGTAGTACAGGTTCAGCCGCTCCTCGATTTCCGACGCGGTGAGGCGGCGCTCCTGGAACGGCTCGCCATAGCGGGATTTCGTCTTGATCAGGCCGAGTCCCTCGAGCGTGCGTTTCGTGGGCTTGAGTGGCGCAGTCCATGTGCCCTCGACGAGCGCCGGGTCCATGTCGGCCTCGTTGCGATTGACATCGATCCAGGTGTTCGGAAACAGGCAGTAGAGCAGTGTTCCGCCCAGCGCCGGCGTGCCCGCCCACAGGTCATCGACGTACATCGAGACATTGTCGTGGACGGTATTGAAAGGCAGCGTCGTGCGGTAATGCGGCGGGTACTCACGGCCGCTGCGCGAAACGTCGACGAGCAGCGGCGCCGGTTCGGCAACGGGCTCGTAGCGCAGGTAGCGGCCGGGTTCGATGTGGATCATGCTGCTTTCCATGTTTCGATGGGGGCTGCGGGCGAGGACATTGTAGCAGCCGCGTGTGCCCGCGCCGGATGCAGGCTGGCCCGAGCGTGCCGCCGCGGTCGTGTGTGAAGCCGCTCGGTATCAGCTCATGCGGTATCGGCGCACGGCATCTTGATCCCAGTCAAGCCCGTTTCCCGGGCGTTCGCTGACGAGTGCGAATCCGTCGTCGATACGCAAGGGCTCGGTAAGGATCGCGTTTGCCCAATCGACATACTCCAGCCGGTGTGCCGTGGGTGTGACCGCAAGCAGATGCGCGCTGACCTCAGGATAGAGATGCGAAGACATGTTCATTCCGTGCTTGTGTGCGAGATCGCGCGCAAGCAGCCAGCCGCTGACGCCGCCGATCCGCTCCAGGTCGGGCATGACGAGATCGCTCGCATGCGCCGTGATTGCCCGCTCCATGTCGTATACCTGCGAGAAGTTCTCGCCGAGTTGCAGCGGTGTGGCGATTTCGCGGGCGATTTCGGCGCAGCCGGCGAAGTCGTCGTGCCGGATCGGCTCCTCGATCCAAGCGATCCCTTCACTATCGAGTGCACGCCCGCGGCGGATTGCCTCCGGCACGCTCAACGCCTGGTTGTAATCGACCAGAACGGCGACATCTCCCGGAATGCGCGCGCGCACGGCGCGCACCGCGGCCAGGTCCGCTTTCAGCGTGGGGTAGCCCAATCGCAACTTCAGCGCGCGAAAGCCTCCGGCCAGCAGCGCCTGCGCTTCGTCCGCCAGTGCCTCGACTCCCATCAAGCCGAGGCCGCAACTGTTGTATGCCGGCACCCGCGCGGGCGCGCCGCCGAGCAGGCTCGCGAGCGGCACTGCGGCCGCTCTCGCCAACGCGTCCCAACACGCCACATCGAGCATGGCCATCGCCATGCGCACGATGCCCTGGACCCCGATCAGCGTGAAGCGCTTGTTCAATTTGGCCCATAACACGGCGGGCGCCACGCGCTCGCCTTTGACGCCACGCAAGATCTCGTCGAGCAAGATCGCGATCGCCGGCGCAGCAGCCGGCAGGTAGCAAAACTGATAGGCGTGACCCGTAACGCCTTGCTCGGTTTCGAGGTCGATGAGCAGCAGAGGCGCTTCGCGCACTGCCTGCGCGCTGGTGCCGAGCACGTAGGTCATGGGCACTTTCACGCCGACGGCGCGGATGTTCCTGATCGTCAGTTCGGACTGCATCACGTTGCGCCTCGTCTATTGCCGGCCATTCCTCGTTTGGGCAGCATGCTACCGACCGGCCTGGCGCGCCAGGGGACACTGCAGGTTCGACCGGCAGCGGGAAGCTTGCGTGCGTGCTCACTCAATGCGAATGTCGTGCTCGCGCACGAGCTTGGCCCATTTCTGCATTTCGGCACGAATCAAGGCGGAAAACTCGCTCGGGCTGTTGCCGACCGGGACCGCACCCTCGGCCACGATGCGCGCGCGCATTTCGGGCGCGCGGATATATCGGCCGATTTCACCGGCCAGCCGGTCGATCACGGCCTGCGGCGTTTTCGCAGGCGCCAATACCCCGAACCAGGACTCCGCAATCAGCCCGGGCATTCCAGCCTCGGCCGTCGTCGGCAGCTCCGGCATCGCATCCAGACGCTTGGCGGCGGCGACCGCGAGCGGGCGTATCCTGCCGCCGGTGTGGAACGGCCGGGCTGCCGGCAAGCCGCTGAATACGATCTGGACCTGGTTGGCAGCCAGCGCCGTCAACGCGGGTGCGGCTCCCTTATACGGCACATGCACCAGCGTCAGCCCGCCGAGCGATTTCAGCAGTTCGCCACCGAAGCGCAGCGAAGAACTAGGCCCGCTCGAACCGAAGTTGAGCTTGCCCGGATTGGCTCTTGCGTACTCGATCAGGCCGCGCAGGCTGCGCGCCGGCAGAGCTGGCGAAACGAACAGTATCAGCGGCTGGCTCACCACCAGGGTGACGGCTGCGAAATCTCGCAGCGAATCGTACGGCAGCTTCTTGAAGATACTGGGGTTGACCGCGAAGGTCTGGGTGCACATGAACAGCGTATAGCCGTCCGGCGCGGAGCGTGCCACGATGTCGGCCGCTATCGTCTGGCCCGCGCCCGGACGGTTGTCGATGATCACCGCCTGCCCCCATAACTCGGTGAGCCGCTGCCCGACCAGGCGCGCGAATATATCGGTGGGGCCGCCGGGCGTAACACCAAGGACCATACGGATTGGTTTCGTGGGATAGTCCGCCGCGATGCCGGCAAGGGCATAGCACGCGCCGAAGAACGCGAACGCCAGGGCGCATGCCGCGCGGTTCATTGCAGGATTCAACGTGTCTCTCCTGTGCTACGATCAAACGGCAGGCTAAGGCGGCATTCTGCGGATCGCTTCGATTGTAGTGGACTCCCGCGGCAGCGGGTTGCTTGAACCCGTGCCGGTCTTTCTCCCCGCATGCGATTCGTCGCGCCTTGGCTTATCCGCATCGCTTCACTTCCGCCGTCTTTGACGCGGCGCGCCACCGAAGGGAACGTCAGACCGGTTATGGACGCATCGTCACGTATCAAGGCGCAAGGCCCGCTCGCACAATGTCGCGTGCTCGAACTGGGCTCTACCATCGCAGGACCGTTTTGCGGGCGGCTACTGGCCGACTTCGGCGCCGATGTCGTCAAGGTCGAAGTTCCAGAGGGCGATGCGCTTCGCTCCATGGGCAATCGCATCGACGGGCGTTCGTTGTATGCGGCGACCCTGCTGCGAAACAAGTCGGTCGCTGCGATCGATCTGCGGCAGGGGCGCGGCCAGGCTCTGGTGCGCACCATGGCGGCGCGCTGCGACATCCTGATCGAGAACTTCCGTCCCGGCGCGATGGAGAAATGGGGACTCGGTTACGACGTGCTGGCGCGCGCCAATCCGGGACTGGTCATGGTGCGCATCAGTGGCTTCGGGCAGACGGGTCCCTACAGCCAGCGCGCGGGCTACGGCGTCGTCGCCGAGGCGGTGAGCGGCTTGCGCTCACTTATCGGCGATGCCGACCGCCCGCCCGCGCGCGTGGCCATTCCACTCACGGACTACATCACCGGCTTGTATGCGGCGCTCGGCGCGCTCATGGCGCTACAGGCGCGGCAGGTCACCGGCCGCGGCCAAGTGGTTGATGCGGCTTTGTACGAAGCCGCGTTCAGTTTCCTGGAGCAACTGGTGCCAAGCTATCAGAAGCTTGGCATCGTCGCGCAGCGCAGCGGATCGCGCATGGAGAACAGCGCGCCCAACAATCTCTATGCTTGCGCGGACGCGCAGTACGTTCACATCACGGCCATCGCCGATGGCGTGTTCCGGCGCCTGCTCGGTGTCATGGGTCGTGACGATCTGGCGGGCGACGCGCGCTTCGCCACCGCGATCGAGCGCGCACGCCACATGGACGAGCTCGACGACATAATCGCCGCCTGGTCGCGCACGCTGCCTGCGACCGACGCTGAGACCCGGCTTAATGCGGCCGGCGTTCCGGCTGCCAGAGTGTTCACCGTGGCCGATGCGTTCGCCGATGCGCATTTCCAGGCGCGCGGCATGCTAACCGAAGTGCCTGACGCGGAGCTCGGCACGGTCACGCTGGCGAGCCCGGTACCCAAGCTCTCGGATACGCCCGGGCGAATTCGGCACGCCGGCCCGCGGTTGGGGCACGACACGGCGGCCGTGCTGCGCGAGCTGGCCGGATTGGAAGGCGCCCAGATTGAAGCGCTGGCACGCGATGGCGTGATCCGCCTGCCGGAGATGAACGGAAACAAAGCATGAGCTGGCAACCGGAAGCCGATGAGATCGCCAAGCGTCGCGCATGGTCGCGGGGGCTGGGCGGCCCGGAAGCCGTCGCGCGCTATCGCGCGCAGGGCTGGCTCACGATACGCGAGCGCATCACGATGCTGGTCGATCCCGGCACGTTCCAGGAGGTGGGGCAGCTCGCGGGCAAGGCCACTTATGTCGGCGGCAAGGTGCAGCACGTCACACCGGCGCCTTACGTCATGGGCATCGCGCAGATCGCCGGCCGCGCGGTGGCGGTCGGCGGCGAGGATTTTTCGGTACGCGGCGGAATGAACTGGGGCGAGCGCTCCAAGGGCGGCCAGGGCGGCTTCTGCGGTGATCTGGCATTCCAATACCGTATCCCGCTGGTAAATTTCTGCCACGGTTCCGGTGGCAGCGTCGAAGGCACGCGCAAGCGCGGCTATGCGCTCTTTCCCGGATATCGCTTATCCGAGCACTACGTCGATCTGCTCGGCATCGTACCGGTCGTTAGCGCTGTCACCGGTACAACGGCCGGTGGGCCAGCCGGTCGTGCCGTGCTGTCGCACTTCTCGGTGATGGTGAAGGGCTCGAGTCAGGTGTTTGCGTCCGGTCCTCCGCTGGTCGAGCGGGCACTCGGCATGAAGATCTCCAAGGAAGACCTGGGCGGATCGAAGGTCGCCGTCGATTCTGCAGGAACTATAGACAACGTCGCGCGCGACGAGCGCGACGCGATCGCCATGGTCCGGCGCTTTCTGAGCTACATGCCGCAGAATGTCTGGCAGCTGCCGCCACGCGATAGTCGCGACGACCTGGCCGAGCGGCGCGAGCAGGCGCTGCTGGACATCGTACCGCGCAATCGCCGCGCGCCCTATGACATGCGCAGGTTGATCTCGCTGATCGTCGACCGCGGCTCGACGTTCGAGATCCAGCCCACCTTCGCACGTTCCCTGATTACCAGTCTCGCTCGCCTGCACGGTCGGCCGGTCGGCATCATTGCCAACAATCCAGGGGTGAACGGCGGCGCGCTGGACGCCAAGGCTGCGCGCAAACAGACGCATTTCATCGACCTGTGCGACACATTCCATCTGCCGCTGGTGTTTCTGGTCGATCTGCCGGGATTCATGATCGGCCCGCGCGCGGAGGAAGCCGCAACGCTGCGCGAAGGTATGCGCTCGTTGCACGCGCGCATGCAGGCTACCGTACCCATGATCACCCTGGTGATACGCAAGTGCTACGGCTTCGCCGGATTCGCCGCGCGTGACAGCCTCGGTCTGGACTTCAAGATCGCCTGGCCCTCGGCCGAGATCGGCTCGCTGCCTGCGGAAGGCGGCGTGACGGTCGCCTATCGGCGCGAGATCGAGAGTGCACCGGATCCGGTCCAACGCCAGCAGGAGATCGAACAGGAGCTGCGCATCAGCGGCTCGCCGCTGCGCATGGCGGAAGCCTTCTCGGTGGAAGACGTGATCGATCCGCGCGACACCCGACCGTATCTGTGCGGCTTCATCGACGCCATGGACACGCGGCTTGCGCACACGCTTGGCCCCAAGGGGCGGGTGGGCGTGCGGCCGTAGCCTGGAGATCTCGCCGCTCACGCGGCGCGCGCGACGTCGGTATCGCCTTCTGCCCTTGCTGGATCCCGGCCTGCGCCAGCCAGTCGATCCGGCGGCACATCATCGGCGTGTCAGGCGATTGCGATCCTGGCGCCGGAGAACAGGCTGGGGTCGAGGAAGGAGCCCGTATCGGATGCGATCTCGGTATCGCCCGAGCTCAACGTGAGTTGAAAAGGACCTTGGCCATGCCGTTCCAGATACGCGTGCTCCTCGGTCAATCGCGGCTCACGCAGCTCGATCCAGGCTCGGGCGGCTGAAAACCGCCTCGCGGTCTTGGAATGCGCACCGGCACTCGTCACCGGTTGCGTCCCCAGGATTGCTTCATACGCGCTGGACGAGGCCTCGACGTCACGCACGAGGACAGTAATTCCTGCCACACCCCTCGTCCCGTTCGAATGGTGGCGCTGCTCCGGCAGGTGCGGAACCCGGTCGGTGCGCGGGGTGACGTCTTCGATCATGAACGGCCAGCCGTTCTGCCCCGTAATGCCGGGCGGTGTGCTCAGCAACCACTCGATCCTCGTACCTTGCGGAGTCAGCCGCGCCATGGCGAATGGTTGCGAGTACTCGATGCCGCGTTGGCGAACTCTCGCAATCTCGGTGCGAAGATCGGCGCCGAGAAGGCAGAAATCCACCAATCCGCCGCCATTTCTGATGCGCTCAAACCAGCGATGCTGCGCCGAGCGTCCCTGCTGCGTCGGTGCGAACAGTTCCAAGTACGCACCATCCTCAAGCGCGATCAGCGCGTTCTGCGAATGGCCGCTCCCGTGCACGCCGCCCGGAACCACACTGAATCCCGCGTCACGGGCGTTGCTAATCGCCGCTTCGAGATCGTCAGAAGCGATGACGATGTGATCGATAGAGAAGGGCGTCAATGAAAATCCCGAAGTTGCGCGCAAGCGCGTCCCCTTGGCAAGGCAACAGGCGTGGCCCGCGCGACGGTGACGTAACAACGCTGTCTATTGCGGTTGAATGTCGAATTGCTTCGCCAGCGCAGAGAATCGGTCGATTTCATTCTGGATCGTGGCTGCAAACTGGCCAGGCGTGTTCCCGACGGGCTCCAGACTTCGCATCGCGAACGCCTTCCTGCCTTCGGGACTATTCACATATTTCGCGGGTCGACAACCGTGTGCGGCGTCACCCGGACAAGACGTGAGGGCCTTAACCAGCGTTCTGCGTCATCTTGCGGCATATGCGCGAACATGGCCAGTCCGATGGACGTGCCGTGAGCGTGCCGCAGGTGCTCGAGGGAAGCGTCATAGCGTACCTCTCTGGGGCTGACCGCCTTCGCCAGGAATCGAACGCGGCCATCGCTGGTCAACATCCCGATGAAGGCGGACTCACCGCTCGTTTGGGCCATTTCATCCATCACTGGCCGTGCGATGCCCAGAAGTCGGGCCCGAATGCCGCCTATCCAGTCCGCCCTCAGCTCCATCGGCAGGGCATACCCGCGTTCGCTTCGCGTGAGATAACCGCGCCCGACCAGTGTCAATAGTAGCGCTTGCGCGCTGCTCTTGGGTAGCGCGAGTCGTTTGGCCAGCTCCGATACGCCCATTGGCTCGGAGGCCATCGCGAACAGTTCCAATAGATCGAAGACGCGCGCCGCAGACTTGACTGAGTCGTTCATATACGTGAACACATAAACTCATCCTTGAACGTGTTCTTCCAATTCGTGTTTGCTGTCAAGACGTACTGCGTGCTGTTCGGCTCACGCCGTGAGACGACCGCGGTGCATGGTTCGCACTCGGGTGCGGTAATTCGCGGCGGCGGTGTCGCGGCATGCATCTCGCATGCGGCAGTGCGGACTGCGTTGATCGATCGTTGTTCGGCTGTCCGGGGCACCGCTACTGCGGTCGCTCGCGCCTGTGTACTTGCGGTCGTTCATTTGCGTATGCTGGTTCTCCTGTCCGCTCGTTCTTCTTCGAATGCCGAGTCACTCATGCCGCGCGACAGTTCGTTGACGGGGCTCGGCCGCTTGGCTAGACTCACTCGACCCAGCGACGGCGATGTCGCATGCATGCGACATCGCAGTGGTCGCGCTCACGATCGTTCGTCCACAGAGAGAAGAGAGGGGATTGCTCATGGCCACGAAGCCTGCCATCAGGAATACGACTGCTCCGCGTCACCGCAAGCTCACGATGAAGGACATTCGTGCTGCTGCCAAGCGCTTGTCGAACTGGGGGCGCTGGGGGAAGGACGATGAAATTGGCACGCTGAACTACGTGAGCGCCGAGAACATCGTCGAGGCTGCACAACTCGTGCGCAAGGGCAAGGTCATGTCGCTCGCGCTCAACTACGACCAGTACGGCCCGCAGGGCGCGAAGAGCAAGTACCCCGCTCTCGGTCGCTTCAATCCGATCCACTGCATGCTGCGTACCGGCACCGATGCATACTCCGGCGTGCTCGACAAGCGCAAGATCCGCGGCACCGACGATCTCATCATCATGCCCCTGCAATGCGGTACGCAATGGGATGGGCTCGGCCACATCCTTTACGGCGATCACATGTACAACGGGTTCGACTGCCGTACCGTGACTAGCGCGGGAGCGGAGAAAGGCGGCATCGAGAAGACCAAGGAGAAAATGGTCGGGCGCGGCGTGCTGCTCGACGTCGCCCGCGCGATGGGCAGGCGCTGGTTACCGGACGGCTTTGCCGTGACCAACGAGATTCTCGACCTTGCCGCAGCGAAGCAGAAGGTCGAGGTCAAGCGCGGGGACTACCTGTTCGTCCGCACGGGGCACGTCGAGCGCTGCCTCGACAAGAAGAGTTGGGATGGTTTCTCCGGGGGTGATGCTCCGGGGCTCGCGTTCGAGACGCTCGACTGGCTGCACAAGAAGCAGGTAGCCGCGATCGTGACCGACACCTGGGGTGTGGAGGTGCGACCGAACGAGACCGACGAGGCGAATCAGCCGTGGCACTGGATCGCGATCCCGATCATGGGTCTCTCGGTGGGTGAGATCTTCAACCTGGGCGAACTGGCGAAGGACTGCGCGGCCGACAGGCGCTACGAGTTCATGTTTGTCGGGCCGGCGCTGCCGATCACCGGCGCGGTCGGCTCACCGGTGAATCCGCTCGCGATCAAATAGCCGGGATAGCGCGCGGTCGTTGCTGTAACACCGGCGGCGCGTCGCGCTCGCCGCTGGCGCTCGCCGGTGCATGCACCGGTCGCACGCGTCGAATCGGTGCGTGCGGGCCCGCGGGCGGCGCTGTGCCTTACGGCGCGCCGAGACAGACCCCGGCACCCTGAAATCGATCGCCAGCGCGGTGATCGGCGCTACGCTGGCACCCAGGGCAGCGTCGCCTGCGCGCCGAACTCGGTTTTGACGTCGATCACGGCGGGCAGATCGGAGGCGAGCGCCGCATCGAACGCCTTACGGAAGTCCTGCGGCCGCTCCACGGTCACGCCGAAGCAGTCGAAAGCCTGCGCGACACGCGCGAAGTCGGTCTCGCGGTACTCGAAACATTCGCCCATGCGGCTCTTATTGCGTGTGCCGTATTGCAGGGTCAGGTTGCGCAGCCCTTGCGACAGACAGTGGTTGTTGTTGACTACGGTGATGGTTTTTATCCCGCGCCGGCGCGCGGTCTCGAGCTCCGGCAGGTGATAGAAGAACGCGCCGTCGCCGCAAAAGCAGATCACTGGGCGATCGGGCGCCGCACACTTTGCGCCCAACGCAGCCGGAAACGACCAGCCGAGCGAGCCAGCCGCACGGAAGTACTGCTGGGTCGGATGCCGCAGGTAGACCATCGTACCGGACCACAGCGCGCTATACCCGGTGTCGGCGATCACGATTGCATCCTTGGGCAGCGCCTCGGTCAGCTCGCGGCACAGCCGTTCAGGCCGCATCGGCACCTGTTCACTGGCGCAAGCCTGGTCGGCCCGGGCGCGCCACGCGTCGACGTGCTTCTGGCTGTGGCCCAACCAGTCCGCGTGCTCGGCGCTCGCGCAGGCTTGCGCCAGCGCTTCCATGCCCGCGGCGACATCGGCGAGGACGCCGATGGTGCCGGGATAGTTGCGGCCGAGCTCGATCGGATCCTGGTCGATCTGGACGATCGGTGTCCCTTGTGCGGGCATCTTATAGTTGGCGGTCGTGTGGTCGCTCGTGTTGCTGCCGGCGTAGATGACGAGATCGGCGTCGGCGACCACGTGATTGGCGCAGTCGCGGCCGTAAAGACCCACCGCACCGCGGAACAGCGGATGCGTTTCAAGCATCGCCGCCTTGGCATCGAGCGTCACCACCACCACGGCTTGAATACGCTCGGCCAAGCGCGCCAGCGCCACGCCAGCGTTGGCGACGGTGACGCCGCGGTCGGCGACGATCACCGGGCGGCGCGATTGCGCGATCGCTTGCGCTGCCCGCCTGACCGCTTCCGGGTCGGGCTGAGAGCGTAACGCCGGATAGCGCGAGTGAGCCTCGTCGGCGACCACGTCGAATTCACCCTCGAGTGCCATGAAGGCATCGCCCGACAGACCGGCGACATCCAGGTGTACCGGACGCGGCGTGCCGGTGGTCGCCTCACGGAAGGCTTGGCGCATCAGATGCTGGAGTTGATCGAGCTTCTCGATCTCGGCATGGAACTTGGTCACCGACGCGTACAGCGGCCCGTGCGGCACCTCCTGGTAGGCATTTCGATACTGAAACTCCGGGACGTGACGTCCCGTGAACGCAATGACGGGCGAATGACCGAGGTATGGATCCTGCATCGCCGCAGCGAGGTTGGCCGCACCGACCGACTGTGCGAAGCAGATACCTGGGCGTCCGGACACGCGTGCGTATCCATCGGCCATGTAGGCTACCGCCTTCTCGGAATGGCCGAGAATGCGCGTGATGCCGCAATCCTCCATCTCCGCCAGGGCGCGTCGCAGCACCGCGTCCATGAAGAAAACGTGCGTGACGCCATAGGCCTGCAGGGTGCGCGCGAACAAACGCGCTCCACTCATTTTCTCTGCCATCGCATTCTCCATCGATATGAAACTGCGCACGCTGTCGCCGCCGATCGTCACCGCGATCGGTGCAGCGCCGATGATAAGCGATCCCGGCGGCGCATACGGTGAATCCGATCGCAACCGGCGCCGGGTCGGCCAGCGCTCGCGCACTCGGCGCGCCCACGCCGGCAACCCGCGCGTGATCTTGGCGTATTCGTGCATAAAATACGGCGCGCGATTCGTACAAGGTCAACGTGAGGGCAATGACATGAAAGAGAACAGGAGAAACGCCAGCGAAGGCCGGCTGTTCGTGGCGCTGGCGCTGTGCGCGCTCGGGGCGAACGTAGCAAGCGTTGCGGCCGCGGCGGCCGATTACCCGGTGCGCCCCATCCGCGCCGTGGTGCCGGCCGCGCCGGGTGGCATCACTGACGTGGCCGCGCGCGCGATCGGTTCACGCATGCGCGACACCCTGCACCAGACCGTGGTGATCGACAATCGCGGCGGCGCCGGCGGGCTGATCGGCGGCGAGGTCGTCAAGAACGCGAATCCCGATGGCTACACGGTGCTCTACGGTCACGCGGCGATGCTCACCATGCTCCCTGCACTCAAGCGCCACATGCCGTATCAGATCATGGACGATTTCGTGCCGGTCGTGTTTGGCGTGCGCACCCCCATGGCGCTGGTGACGCGCCCCGATGCACCGTTTAGCACCGTGCGGCAGATGATCGACCTCGCCAAGGCGCGCCCGAAGGGCATCAATTACGCCACTGCCGGCGTTGGCAACACGTCGCATCTGGTGGGGCTCATGCTCGCGCGCGAGGCCGGTGGCAAGATGACGGCGATCCACTTCAAGGGCGACGGGCCCGCGCTGGTGGATCTGCTCGCGGGCCAGGTGGATGTTTACCTCGCCGGTAACGTGCGCCAGTATGTCGATGCGGGTCGACTGCGCGTGCTGGCGGTGACCGGGGCGAAGCGCTGGTTCGTGTTTCCCGAGGCGCCAACTTTGGGCGAATCGGGATTCAAGGACATCGAGCTCTACGGTTTTTCCGGATTCCTCGCACCGAAGGGCACGCCGGCAGGCGCGGTGAATCGCCTAAACGCCGCCGCCAATCAGGCTTTGAAGGATCCGAAGGTGCGCGACACGCTGAAGGTCGCGGGCTACGAGATAATGGGCGGGTCACCGGAGGATTTCCGCGTATTCCTGCAGCGCGAGATCGAGCGCGTGCGCAAGGTCGGCAAGGACAACAACTTGGTGATCGACTGAAGCCGGCACCCCTGTCGGCCACTACGTTGCGTCGCTCGGCGTTGATGACGGGTTTTGGCAATGCGCACAACAAACGACAGACTCGTCACAAGCTCGCGACGCGGCCACGCGGATCGCTCGCACTCGGGCGCGGTCAATGCCGCTTGGTCAGAGCGCCGAAGAAGCGCGGGCTTTCTCTTTCGGCGGAATCGTGGCACTGTGCATGGTCGACAGCGCTCGAGCGCGGCCGGACGGCTGCGTGCGGACCGGCACGACCGTTCTGGCCTGAATTGCACATTGATCTCGAAGGGATGCAGGCCCTGCGTCTAGCGTTGTCATCGTTCATGAATCGTGCAGTCCCGCAACCATTCGGAGGCAAACGTATGCGTCCATGCAGGGATCCGCAGCGCGGCGGGCAAGTCGACGGCGTGGTGCAAAGAATGCCGGTTGAGATCGAGGCGGTTGTCAGCCTGTCGCCGCGGGAGGTTTCATGAGCGCCGTCGAGCCGCAGGCCGGCGTGGCGGTCGCGGCGGGTGGGGCTGCGGCCGACACCGCCGCCCACGCGGGTAATCTCGCCGTGTATCTGCGCGAGGCTGCCAAGCGCATCGACGAGGCCTGCGTGCGCTGCGGGCGCTGCGTCGAGGTCTGCCCGGTGAGGCCCTTGTCGGCGCTCAAGGATGCCGATCCGGTGGCGACGGTCGCCAACGTGCTCGATGCGCTGGTGCGCGATGCGCGCTTGGACGACGGCGCCGCAGGCTGGATTCGCAGTTGCAACAGTTGCGGGATCTGCATCGATGAATGTCCAGAGAAGATCAATCCGCGGCGGATGCTGACCCTTTCGACCACGAAGCTGGCGAGCGAGGGCACGAAGACGCCTGAACTCTTCAAACGGATGTCGCGCTCGATCAAGCTGATGCTCGCCATGCAAGTGATCCCCGAGGAGTTCAAACGGCTGTTCATTCCCGAGCCCAGGCGTAGCGTCCCGTTCGTCTTCTATGCCGGCTGCAATCCGCTCAAGACACCGCACCTGCTGTTCAACACCATGATGGTGCTCGATGCGCTCGGTATCGACTACGCCTTCGCCGGCGGTCCTTCGGCGTGCTGCGGCGTGATCGCCGCCAAGTGGGAGGGTCAGATCGAGCAGGGTGGCCGGGTGGCGCAGTCGGTCATGCGCCGCTTCGACAAGTTCGAGCCACAGCGCGTGCTCAACTGGTGCCCGACGTGTGAGATCCATCTTGGCGAGACGCTCGGCGGATTCACCGAGTCCGGATTCCAGTTCGACCATGTCACCAACCTGCTGGTCGAACGGCTCGACGCCGGCGAGTTGTGCTTTACCCACCCGCTACCGCGCCGGGTGGTGCTGCACGGTCATGTCGGGAGTGGCGCGCAGGTGACGAACAATGTCGCCCGGCTGCTCGGTGCGATCCCGAAGCTGGAAGTCGTCGAGATTCTCTGGGAGCAGGCCTACACCTGTGGTGCGTCGGGCTGCGCCAAGACGCCTGAACTCGCCAAGCGTGAGCACGCCGGACAGGTCGAGGCGGCGCAACGCCACGGGGTCGATGCCTTCGTCACCCTGTACCACGGTTGCCACCAGGCCATCCTCTCCGCCGCCAAGGGGCTCGGGTTGGATGTTCTCAATTTCACCGACCTGCTGGTCGAGGCGATGGGCGCGACGCCTCACGCCGATGCCAATAAGACTTTGCGCGCGCTCGACGATTGGGCGCTGGTCGCGGAGACGGCGGGTCCGTGGCTCAAAGCGAACGGCGTCGACATCGATGCGGACTTCCTGCGCGAGAACGGCGCCGAGATCTTCTCCGCAGCCGAATTCCGCGGCGGCTTGGCCTGCCTGGGCGGCGAGGCGAAGTTCGGTGTCAGTCGGGCGGGAGGGCCGCGGCGCCAGGCGCAGGCGTCTACGCCATCGGCCGATTCCTGAGGTCGCCATGCGCGTCGGGCGAACCGGGCGATCCGAGCATCGAACGTCAAGCCCGGCACCGACCCGAATCGCCTGCGTTGAGTCGCAAACCGTCCCGCGCTAAAGTCGCTTAATTCCCATCGTCGAAGGCTGCGTCATGAGCAACTCGAGAATGACATCTCGCTGGGGCCTGCTTGCACTGGCGATTCTCGTCTCGGGCTGCCAGAGTACAACGATCCGCTCGGCGTGGTTCGACACCGGATTCTCCGGACCACCAATGCGCAAGATCGTCGTGGTCGGAAATCTTGGCCGCGTAGCCGACGAGCGCATCCTCGAAGACAGCGTCGTAAAGCGGCTGCGGGCGCAGGGCGTCGACGCGGTCGCTGGACACGTTGCCGGTCTCGATGATCGACGGATGTCGGAAGCGGACTTCAAGGCCGCAGTTCTCGCCTCCGGCGCCCAGGGCCTGATGCTCGTCACTCTGCTCGGTGTGGACACGCGCTCGCAGGTGACCACGACGATGGTACACGGCGGAATGGGGTGGGGACGCCCTCCTTGGGGTGGCTCGGCGTGGGGCGCCACGGCGTGGAGCGCAGTCCCAGTGCAACATATTACCCAGTACGACTTGGCCACTGCGGAGACCAAGCTATTCGACGTGCAAACGCGCCAGCTGGTGTGGGCGGCGACGACGACGACGCTCAATCCGGTTTCGGTCGCGCGCGAGGCGCCGGGCTTCGCCGATCTCGTCGTCACCCAGCTCGCGAGCCGGGGCGTGATCGCCGGCAAGTAGCGCGGCAGCGGGCGACTCGCGCGCCGCGCCCGGCCGGGACGAACCGCATTACAGAACGACCGGCGGGTCGTTGCCGGACACCCGCAACCGCGGACGGCTCGAGGCGCGACGCTCGGAAAGGTGCATCCTGGATTCGACTAGCCTCGCCATCCTCTCGGCCGTCACCTTTGCGGGCTCGCTCGTGCAGGCGACCTTCGGCTTCGGTTTTGCCATTCTCGCCGCGCCGCTGTTCCTCGTGGTCATGGACTCGACCGGAGCCATCCCCGTGCTTGCCGTGCTGAATTTTGCTGTCTCCGCGTTCGTGGCCGCGCAAACATGGCGCGCCGTGCCGACGAGGTTGCTCGGGCTGTTATGCGTCTCGAGCGTGGCCGGCTTCCCGATCGGCCTCGCGCTCTTTCGCGGCGCCGACGTGTCCGATCTGAAACTCGTGACCGGTCTTGTTATCATGGGCTTCGCGCTGCTGCTACTCGCCCGCGAGCGCGGACACATCGCCCCGAAGCGGCGCGCCGCGGCTGCCAATCGTCCGCGTGCGTTAGCGGCGCTGTTCGTCGGTGCGCTGTGCGGAATCATGGGCGCGGCGCTCGCCATGCCGGGCCCGGTCGCCATGCTCTATCTCTCGACGGTTCGGCTCTCCAAGGATGAGAACCGGGCGCTGGCTCTGGCGTTCTTCAGCTTCGTCTACGCAGGCGTATGCGTACTGCATGCGTGGGACGGCGGTCTGCCCTCCGAGCGCGGATGGCTTTCGGTACAGCTCATGTTTGCCGTGCTCGCCGGCGCGCTCGCCGGACAATGGCTTACCCGGCACATCTCGGAGGCGCGTTACCGGCAGTTCGTGCTCGTCATACTGTTCGTCGCCGGGTTCTATGCCGTCGTGTCGGTTTGAGCGCTGGCCGTTGCGCTCGCGCGAGTGGTGTTGCCTGCCTGCATGCACGGGAGCCCTCAGCTCGGTCGGAAAGCAGGCACGCCGCTACCCGCTTTGGGCGGAATCTGCGGTCGCTGCAACTTGATGCCAGCACACTACAGCGCAGCCACCACGGCATCGCCCATCTGCATGGTCGTCGCCGCTCCACCCATATCCGGCGTGAGAAATTTCGCCTGCGCGATCACTCGCGCCATCGCCGCATCGATCAGATCTGCTGCTGCGAGCGCCTCGGGTGCGGCGTGCTTGCGCCCCAGCCAAGCGAGCAGCATCTTGCCCGACATGATAGGAGCATAAGGATTGGCAACTGCCTTTCCGGCGATATCCGGCGCGGAGCCGTGCGTTGCCTGCGACATCGCCTGCCGAACGCCCGCGCACAGCCCCGGTGCGAGGCCCAGACCGCCCACCAATGCCGCACCGAGATCGGTGATGATGTCGCCGAACTGATTCGAGGTGACGACCACATCGAAGCGATACGGATCGGTCACGAGCTTGGCGCAGAAGGTGTCCACCAGCACCTCGCTGAAGCGTACGTCGGGATACTGGGCAGCGACCTTGCGACATTCCTGGGCGAACACCCCGCAGCAGAGGCGGTATACGGGTTCCTTGTGCACGGCGGTCACGAGCTTCTTGCGCCGCCCGCGTGCGATCTCGAACGCTTCGCGCGCGACCCGCTCGGCGCCGGCGCGGGTGATCACGCGGAAACCGACCGCGATTTCGTCGTTCGGCATGAACTCGCCGCCGCCGGCGAACACGTTATCCCATGATTGCATGCCCTCGGTCACCTCGCGCAGGAGCACCAGATCGAGATCCTGGTAGAGCGCCTTGATGCCGGGATAGGATTTCACCGGTTTGATGCTGGCGAACAGATCGAATCGCTTGCGCACCGGTGGCATTATCCAGGTGGGATCGTTGCGCGGATAGGCACTGTGTCCGATCGGCCCGAGCAGCCATCCGTCCATCATCGCCAGTCCGTCGATCGTGACCTGAGGAAAGGTATGGCCGTGCAGCTCGTGTCCGCGCCTGCCGATCGGAAAATCCTGCCACTGGATGGCCAACCCCGTTTTCGCCGCTGCCGCTCGCATGACTTTCACGGCTTCGGGTACGACTTCGAGGCCGATGTCGTCACCAAGCAATATGCCGATCTTCATTTCTCCAGTCTCCCGATCCGGTTGCGCGCCGCGCCTCGGATTGCTGCGCCGCCTGAATGACGTGCTGAAGAAAGGCGATTCGCGCGTCTGGCGAGCCTACGGCTTGACGCGCACCGGATCCACTGGTTCGATCCATGCCGCCACATTACCGGGTTCGCCGGTCGCAGATTGTCACTGCACCTTGATGTGCGCATCGCGGATCACTTTCGTCCATAACTTACGCTCGGCACGCACCAGCGCGGTCAATTGCGCGGGCGTGCTGCCCTCGGGCTCGACGCCGTCACGCCCGAGCCGCTCCTTGACTTCGGGCAGCGCGAGCGCTCGAACCGTGGCATCGTGGAGCTTCGCGATTACCGCCTGCGGCGTTCTCGCCGGCACGTATAGTCCGTACCAGGAATTCACCTCGTAGCCGGGTATCCCCTGCTCGGCGATGGTCGGTATTTCCGGTGCTGCGGTGGAGCGTTTCGCACCGGTCACGCCGAGCGCCTTGAGCCGGCCGGCGTTGACGTGTGGAATCGCCGGCAGCAGCGGGCCGAAGCCGAGCTTCACCTGGGCGCCGAGGAGTGCCGGCAATGCCGCTCCGCTGCCCTTGTACGGGACGTGCGTCATCTTGATGTGCGTCATGGACGAGAGCAGCTCGGCTGCGAGATGGTTGGAAGTGCCGATGCCCGACGAGGCGTAGTTGATTTCGCCCGGCTTGGCTTTTGCCAGCACAATCAACTCGCGGACATTGCTTGCCGGCAGCGACGGATGCGCGGCGAGTATGCTCATCGAGTTACCCAGCTTGCTCACCGGCGCGAAGTCTCGGTCTGCGTCAAAGCTGACTTTCTGCCCGATGATGGGAGCGATGACGAGCGGACCACCTGTGCCGAGCAGCATGGTGTAGCCATCGGACTGCGCGTGCGCGACGATGTCCGCGCTCAGATTGCCGCCGGCGCCGGCGCGGTTGTCGATTACGACCTGCTCGCCGAGAATTTCGCCGAGCTTTGCACCCACGACGCGGCCGATGGTGTCGCTCGGACCGCCCGGAAGAAAGCCGACGACGAAGCGGATGGGCCGCGCGGGATAGGGCTCGCCGGCGTGCGCGATGCATTGCACGAGCAGCCCGGTTGCGACAGGAATAAGCACAGCCCTGATGTGTCTCGCGTGCATCGTGATCTCCTCGCAGCGTCAGAGTCTCGCAGTTGGCGATGCGATGGTACTCCATAGCCACCGTCCGGTTGAGCGCAGCGCGGTTGACGCACGTCGACCGGCGCGAAGTAATAGAAATCGTCGAGATTCTCCATGCCTGCGCCATCGTTCTCCAGATAGCCCACTGAGGACGAATCTTACCGACTAGCGAAGCGCCCCACTTGACCCCATCTTGCAGATCACGAGCGTTCCATTTCAGCGGGAGAATTCGATGAAGAAGATTCTCGGCCTCTACATTGCCCCGCGTCAGCACTGAGTGGCAGCGGATTTACGGTTCGGACGCTGTTTTCGTTTGCTAGCCATGGTGAACATCTGAGCCCGTTTCTCATGCTCGACTATGCGGGCCCGACCCAGTTTGCGCCGGCAACGAAGCCGCGCGGTGTCGGTGAGCATCCGCATAGGGGATTCGAAACGGTCACCATCGTCTATCAGGGCGAGGTCACGCATCGCGACTCGTCGGGCGGCGGCGGCACCATCGGACCGGGTGACGTGCAATGGATGACCGCGGCTGCGGGCATCCTGCATGACGAGTTTCATTCGACTGACTTCACCCGTGACGGCGGGACGCTTGAGATGGTGCAGCTCTGGGTGAACCTCCCCGCGAAGGACAAGAAAGCTGCGCCGGGCTACCATTCGATCACGAACGCTGCGATCCCGACGCTAGCGCTACCCGGCGAAGCGGGAGTTGTGCGCGTGATCGCAGGCGAATATGGTGGTGGGCGTGGCCCAGCGAAGACCTTCACGCCAATGGACGTGTGGGACTTGCGCCTCAACGCCGGAAAATCGGCACGGCTCGGGTTCGCGAACGAGCGCACCGTTGTGTTGGTGGTGCTGCGCGGAACCGTGCAAGTGAACGACCGCGAGATCGCTCGCGAGGTGCAGATCGTCGTGCTGGGCAGGTCGGGAGCGGAGGTGGTGATCGAAGCGAACGCCGACGCCACGCTGTTGTTTCTGAGCGGCGAGCCCATCGCCGAACCGGTGGTGGGATACGGCCCGTTCGTGATGAACACCGAAGCCGAGATTGAGCGGGCGATCGAGGACTTCAACAGCGGCAAGTTACAGCGCAGCGCCGCGCGAAGTGCCGCAGCACTTGCGAGGATGAGTCCAGTGTAGCCCGTTTCGCGCGGTCCGTGCGAATTGCCGGAGTTGTGGTGCGCTGTGAGAGGCGGGTACGCCGCACGCGCCTGGGCCGCGACGAGGTCGGTGCGATGATCGGCATGGATCATCGGGAAACTGGAGCCGCGTCCTTGCCATGCACGACGCAGCCGACCACCGTGATCGACCCGAGCGGCATCGAGGCGGTGCTCGAGCGCTGCCGCCGGAGTGACCCGGATACGCTCGGTTTCCAGTTCGAGTCCGGGACCGCGTAGCACGTGTGCTCGCGGCGCCGTGCGATCAGGACGCGCCGAGTGCCTTTGCGACGCGTTGCGGGTCGAAGCCCACTTGAGGTCGGCCGCGTACGAGCAAGAGCGGCGTGCCGGGCGACAGGTAGGCGCGAAAACGCGCTGCGCAATTCGCGTCGCGTTCAATGCTGCACTCGCTGAACGCGACGCCGTGTTCGCCGAACCATGCGCGTGTCTTGGCGCAGAAGGGGCAGGTGTCCGAAGAGATCATCTCGATGTCGCCCGGCGCGGCGAGCGCCGCAATCTGCCGCCCGAGGCGATCTTCCGACCGGGCGCGCCACGCTTGCGACGCGATGCCGACGACGAGCACGATCGCGATTACCGGCAACGTGGAACGCAAGCGCGGGTTCATGCCATCCCCAAAATTCGTGCGTGAGGGATCATGTTAGCCAAAAACAGGAAGTCCCCGGGGGATGGCGAGCGTGGGTCCGCACCCTGGGTGCGAATTCCGTACCAATCTGACCGCTCATTCCGATCGAATCTGGTCCGTGGGATGTACCACGGCTTGGATCAAGCCGATGACGGCGAGATGCGGATCTTCGATGAACGAGTCCAGCGTGTGGATCGGCGCGGCCGGAATGTCCGCTGCCTCCAGGGCGCGCAGCCATTCGCCGCTCGACCGAGCGCTCACCGCTTCGGCAAGCAGCCGGGCCGATTCTCAGCCGGGTAGCAACACGCCCTCGCTGATCGCGTTCACATCAGCAAGGAGCAGCTCCCACGCTGCGCGTGGCGCTCGGCCCGCAGTACGCCTCGCGAGTTCCGCGCGGTGAAACTCTCTTATCGCCTCGGGGATCGGCACGCTGCCGAATTCGGCTAGGCGAACCGCGCCGCGCCAGTCTCGAGCGGGCAGCGCACGGTTGGCATTTGAGCGGTGCGGCGAGAATGGCACGTCGATTACGCCCGCCTCGATTGCGCGAATGGCGCCGAGCGCCGCGTCGCCTTCGCCAAGCTCGAGCGCGCGGTCGACGATCGCGCGTACCTCTGCCTCGATGATCGATTGTTCGGCGGCGATCTCGGCAGCCGGCGCGAACTGCTGATCGGCGAGCATGCGCAGCACCATCTTGGAGGCGGAGACGCCGTGCGCGTTGGCCTCCGGGGTGGGAACGCCGGTGGCCTCGTGCGGCGACTTGGAGATCATGTAGGTCACGTCCCCCAGGTAACCCGCCATCGCTGCCATGCAGATAACGCCGAAGGCCTGCCCTTCGTCGGAGGGAAAGCCGCCCATCCATTGCGACATCACGGTAGACAGCTCGACGCCGGTGAAGCCGAACTTTTCAAGGTAGTGACGCCCGAGGGTGGGAAAGGCGCGCAGCGCCGCCGCGTCTTGCACGAGATGGCACTGCTGCCCGATGCCGAGCGTGATGTCGCACACGCCCTGCGCGGCCGCGATCAGCGAGTCCAGGATCACGCAGGCCATCGACGTCGATTGCGGCACCATGGTCGAGATCGGAAGGTAGTGCTCGATGCTCACAGTCACGCCGCGCTCATGGTATGCGCCCATCATCCGGTACGAGTACTGCCAGGCGTCGATCGCGCGCTCGAGCGGGTAGTTCTTCGCGTATCCCAGCGAGAACACGACGGGGCCCGCAGTGCACGAGCTGTAGCCGCCTGCGTACATGATCTCGAGCGTAAGGCGGCAATCGGGCGATGCGGTACGCGCGAAAAGCGGGGCGTCCACTGCGTCGACGATGCGCCGGCAGCCGCGTACGCCGTGGTTCACGGCGGGCAGGCCGTTCAGCAACGAACGTCCCGCCTCGCGGCTCTGGGCGAGGCCGCGCTCCGCGTCGCCGTAGCGGCATTCGCGAGTATACGAATCGACTGTCGTGGGCAGCAGGTCGGCGCCGGCGGCGCGCAGGCGCTCGAGCAGCGCGATCTGCGGTTCGATGTCCGCCACACCCGCGCGCGGTTGGACCAGGGTGCGTCCCTCACTGCGCGCCTTGCGCAGGACTGAAGCGGTGTTCTTCTCCGGGGCCATTACCCGGTGATAGGCGGCGGCTTCGTCGAGGTCGACCTCGGCGCCGGTGGGCCATGCGGCAAGGACTTCGCGGCGGACCCGCTGAAAACGGTCTTCGTCCCAGCGCGCCATCGTCGGCTTCGGATCGATGCGCTTCATGGGCCGGCCTCGATCCTGGCCGAGAGATCGGTTTTCAGGTCTTCGATAACACGCTGCGGCGTGGTTCCCGGCGGGTAGACTCGGTCGTAACCCATCGCCTTGAACTTGGCGGCCACCGGTCCCCACTCCTGTTTGCCGACGACGATGTTCCCGCCCACGTAGAGCAGGATGTCGCCGAGACCGGCTTCGATGCACTTCTCGCGCAGCCCGGGGCAATCGAGCTCGCCGTGGCCGTACAGCGACGAAACCAGGATGGCATGAGCCGCGGTTTCCACGGCCGCCCTGACGAATTCCTCCTGCGAAACCAAAATGCCGAGACTCACTACGTTGAAAGATGCGGCGCGCAACGCGGACGCGAGGATCGTGATGCCGACGTTGTGGATGTCCGCGCCGATCACACCGAGTACCAATGTTGGCTTAGACAACATCGCAGGCTTCCTCCGCCGAAGTCAGGTGGCGCCGCGTTACGCCTGCCGCCGCACGCGGCGCGATGGCCACGAGCAGGCCCGCCGCGAACAGAGTGTAGCGCCGATCGAGGAGCAGTGCGGGCGCGCAGGGCCGCAACGACATGGGTGATCCGGGGTTGTAGCAGGCCACCTCCAGCACGCGGCGTGGATGCCATGCCAGGACATAATCCGGTGCCGTCACGATCACCGCGGGATGCGCTGGACTCCCCCGCGTGCCCGATGCCTGGACGGTGCGCGCGGGCGCACGAAAGGTTGCGATCGGAGGCGAATCCGGCTACATGTTGTCACTCGCACGGCCCGTCGCAACAGGGCCGGATTGCCCATCGGGTCGCGGGCCAATCGAACAGGAGTTACTCAATGAGCGTAGTCGAGATCGAACGCGGCGATGGCGTCATGGTGATCCGGATGAACCGGCCGGAGCGATTGAATGCCCTGGGCAGCGAGTTGCGTGCGGGGTTGAAGCAAGCGTGGGAGGAATTCCACGCCAGCTCCGAGTTGGAAGTCGCGATCCTCACCGGCACGGGACGCGCCTTCTGCGCCGGCGAAGACATGAAAGAAACGGTGGAGCGCGGTATGCCGGCCATCGCAGCCTCGCTGGAGAACGTGCGCAACAGCCTCTTCAGCGAAGGCAAACTGGACAAGCCCGTTATCGCGGCCGTCAACGGTTTTGCCATGGGTGGCGGTTTCATGATCGTCGACAGAGCCGATTTTCGGGTAGCCGTGCGCGGTGCAGTGTTCGAGTCCTCGGAGGCAAAGCGCTGGCTGCTCGGCGGCTACGAACACGGGCACATGGGCACCCAGCCGCACACCGTCGCCACCGAGATCGCATTCGCGTTTCGCTTCAGCGCCGAGCGGCTGTACGAGCTGGGCTATCTCAACCGGTTGGTCGGTAACGTCGATCAGCTCATCCCGGCCGCGCGCGAGATGGCGGCCCATATGCTAACGCTGCCGCCGGCGGCGCGCGTTAACACGCTCGCATTGATGCGTGCGATGCGCCCGCGCGTACCCGAGGAGATCGAGGAGCTGGCGGCACGGCTGAAAGAACATGGCGCGAAGGAAGATCTGGTGGAATCGCGCAAGGCCTTCGCCGAGAAGCGCCCGCCGCGCTTCAAGGGTTGGAACGACCCGGAAGACCGCAAGCTTACCCCGAAGCTCGTTTCCCGCACGGGCTGACACCCGCGACTATTCCGTGCGGGGGCCACGACACACTCTGTCCGATCGGCGGTGGATTGCGGCTGGACCCCAAGCATTTGCATCAGCGTGGCAGAATCCACATCGCATGAACGAATCACATTGCTTTCTTTGCTCGTCGCGTTAAAGTAAGCATGACGCATCAATGCGACCGGGAGAAGGCCGTGATGGGATCTCGATTCGGTATTGCCAGGGCGTTGCGCACGTTGACGATCGCATGGGTGACGTTGCTGGCAATGCCCCTGCACGCACAGATGCCGGCGCCATTGCCACCCGGGACGGTTCTGCAGGTGCTCGAGGATGGTCCGGTCACAGCTCAATTCTTGGGTGGGTCGGCGGCCCTGTTCGACAACGAGCTATACCTCGACTCGCCGGCCAACGCCCTGGGCCGAATTTTCCACAACCACCAAACTGCGCCGTTTACCCAAGTGGCCTTGGGCACCTTCAGCGCTGGAACCGAGCTCATCTTCCGCAACCACGTGGTGAATACGTCCGACGATTTCTTTACGGGGCCGGCAGCGCGTAATCCGGACAGCTTGGCCCACGCCCAGGTGACCTTGGTCACAAACGCACAGGTTGCGCTATTCGAGTCAATCAACAGTATCCCGGCCAACACGCTGCTGCGCGGCAACGGGGCCAATCCAGTCGCATTTGTCGGTTTCGAAGATCTACTGGGCGGCGGCGACTTGGACTTCAATGATTTGACGTATCTTTTCAACAATGTGACCTCGGCTATCCCCGAGCCCTCGCAAGCCCTACTGTTTCTTGCGGGTCTTGTCCTGATCGGTGCGATGATACCGCGGGACAGAACCAGGTCAGGCGCGGCGCTCCACTAGCCGCGAGCGTCAGTTCGCACCGCTAATTCAGTTCCGGCGCAAGCGCTCCCCGAGCGCCGGCGACGCTTCTGCGCCGAGCCCGACCGCACGCGACTCGATCCCGCCCTCGGCTCGTGTCGAGCCGATTGACCGATCGAGGTACCGGCAATATCGGATTCTTCGACCTCGAGGCCCACCACTCGGACAACCCGTCCGACGATCCTCGGTCGATCGATCGCGAGTTTGACTGCGAACCCTACGGGCCATGTTCGAGGTAGTTGCGGGCCTTCGCCCGAACGCGGGTCGAGCCAGGCCGCCGATCCGGTCGCGGAACCATTGTTGCATCGTGGCTCCGGGCATATGGAACAGTGCGAGCGGCCGTGCTTGAACGCTGGGC
>WYBJ01000136.1 GCA_011525945.1 Burkholderiaceae bacterium
CAACTTTGCGTCGTTCATGTCGATCACCATGCCTCGCATCATGATCGATTCCAGCGCCCACTCCAGACTCATACCCCGTTAGAAACACGGCCCACCCTTCAGACTCATACCCCGTTGGAAAAGACTGCGGTTTGCCGATTTCGCAACGGCCGAGTACGATGCCCTGCGGGACAATCGTCCCTCGCTGAGTCGCGATGCGCCGGCCCCGCGACCGGGCGCTTAGGATTCGAACAAGTGCAAGCCGCGCAATGCCCACTGACGCAGAGGTGTAGCCTCGCCATGAAGATCGCCATATTGACGTTCGACGGATTCAACGAGATCGACTCGTTCGTTAGCCTTCACATCCTGAGCCGGATCGCGCGCGACGACTGGACGGTCGCGATCGCCTGCCCGGCCGAAACGGTCCAATCGACCAATGGCGTGCGCATCGGCGCGCAACAACCGCTCGAATTCGCCAACGGCGCGGACGCGGTCCTGTTCGGCGGCAGTCCGCGCAGCCGGGAGATCGCGCAAGACCGGGCGATCATGTCGCGGCTCGAATTGGATCCGCAGCGCCAACTGATCGGCTCGCAATGCGCGGGGGCGTGGTTTCTGGCGAAGCTCGGACTGCTCGCGACGCGGCCTGCGTGTACTTCGTTGAAGTCCCGCCCCGCGCTCGAAGCCACGGGTGTGCGGGTGCTCGACCGGCCGTTCGTTGCCAGCGGTAATGTCGCAAGCGCGGGCGGCTGCCTTGCCAGCCCGTACCTCGCCGCCTGGGTCATGCTGCGTCTGGCCGGGCGAGAAGCCGCCGCAAGGGCGCTTGGCATCGTCGCGCCAGTCGGGCAAAAACAGCAATACGTCGCCGCCATACTCGACGTGGTGTCGCCATTCGTCGCGGCGGGAGCCGAGCCGGTCGCGACCGAGTGACCCGGCTCGCGCGGAGGGGTACGCGCCCGATTAGACCCGAGGCAAGCGCTCGGGCAATGTCTGCCGTACCGAGCGTCTCGACATCGGCAAGCACGCCCGCGATCGAGCGCGGCGATCGCCACGCACTCCCATCCGTCATGGTGGGCGCGGGATCGGCCGGGGCCCGATGCCGCCTAAGCCGCGGCGGGAGCTGTCGCGCGCCGCACGGACTCATTCGTTCACGGGCGTGACGGAGCCGCTGGCCTCGCTGCCGCTCGCCGCGGCCGATATCTGCGCCGTGTTGCCGAGCTCGCCGAGCTGCGCCGAACCTGAACGCTCGAAGTGCCGGCCCACGCCGGCGCGCCTGCGCCACGCATCGAGCAAGCGACCTAGCTTTTGAGCCTCGGCGCCAAAACCGCTCGCGACCACGCAACAAACCATCTCGGCCCCGGGTGCACCGGCGCAGTCGAGCTCGAGGTCGATCGAAGCCGATTCGTCCCCGTCCGCCAACTCGACCGGTCCGAGGCGGACACTCTCGTGCTCGCTCGATTGCACTCGCACCAAGGCGCGATCGGCCGTGAGCCCATACAATTGCGCGGCAAGCGGATGGCGGATGCGCCGTTCGATCACGCTGATCGGCGAGAGCTGCCCGGTAAGAATCTGTGCAGCCCACGCGCCATCGATCTTCGCCGAGCGCTGCTCTCTGGGGTAGATCGATTCCTCGCCCGCGGTCATATCCGCCCTAACCACCGATATCAGAAACCGTTCCGGCTCCTCGATGAGCTGCACCCGGTAGCCTGCGCGACGTAAGCGGGCATCGTCGGTATCGAAGGTGTGCGCGAGATAGCTCGCCGCACGGCGCGGATGCGCGTTGCCGAGCGCACGCTCCAGCATCCGGAAGTCGTCTTTGCTACCGACGGCGAAAACGATTTGCAGGCCATCGCGGTCCGATTCGTTTGACTGCTGCTTGCGCGCCGTGCTCTGGGATCCGGCGCTTGCATGCACGTGTGCGTCGTCGATCAGCGTGCGAAGGAGCGCGGCAAGCGCGTCGACGTAAACGGCAGGGCTCGCCATGGGAGCCACGCCGGCGTTCGCCAGTCGTGCCAGATGGGCATCGACCTCCCGCCACAAACCGGCGAACGCTTTGGCCGACGGATCGCTCGTATCGTAGATCTGAACCGGCGCGCGCCGCACGCTCATCTGCTCGGCACTGCTTGCATACGGGATCTGCTCGCGCAGAAACAACTCCGGATGGCGCTCGGCCCAGTTCGCGAGGCTGCGATGCAATGCCTTGCGGCGGTCCACCATGGATACGAACGGCAGCAACGCGGGCGCGTCGTCATTCAGCGATTGCGCAAGGCGCAGCAGCGTGCGCAGTGACAGGGTGCTTGGAATCGTCGGCACGAGCAACACATCGGCGCACGCGATGACGGCTTCGCTCAGCGATGAGAATCCGGCGGGACAATCGAGGAACACCAGTGGATATTCTTCACCGAGCTGCGCCAGCATCTGTTGCATCACGCGCTTCGGCTGATCGAGCTGATCCAGGAACCGATCCAGATTGCGATACGAGAAATCCGCCGGCAACAAGTCGAGATTGTGGTGATCGGTCTCGCGAATGGCATCGATGAGCACCTTTGCATCGCGTAACGCCGGCTTGCCGAACTGGGCGACTTCGGGTTTGACACGCAGCGCAAAAGTCGAGGCGGCTTGCGCGTCGAGATCCCATAACAAGGTCCTTTGTCCGCTCGCCGCGAACAGATAGGCCAAGTTGACCGCGCACGTCGTCTTTCCGACTCCGCCCTTCATGTTGTACACCGCAACGATCGTCATCGCACCAGCTCGACTAGGGGTGTTCGTTATGAAATAGCCGCTTGAATGCGGCGCGAATCGCAGACTCGCCGAAGCGCAGCAGCTGCCGGTTGACTGACTTTCGCAACTTTTCCGAACGGCGGTCGGCAAGTTCGGCGAGCGCCGCGGCGGCTTCGCGCGCAATGGTCACATCGGGCTCGGGTTCGTTAAGCGCGCAGCCGTACCAGCGAAGCCAGTTTGCCTGACCGCGAGCATCGTTGAACTCCCCCAACACCGACTGCAACCGCTTCAAGGCGCGACGGACGATCGCCAGATCCTCGGCGTCGTACAAGCTGGCGGCTGCGGATACGAGGTAACGCAGTCTCTTCGCATCGATGCGGATCCGATGCAGCTCGTGTGCCGGCGTATTGCCGCCAACGCGCTCGATGTCGGAAAGCGCGCGCCGGTAAAGACGCCAGATACGCCGGGATACGACCGTCACCAGCGGCAATGCGCCGCATCCGCCGCCGCGATTGCCACGCGCGTCTTGCGAGAGAAACTCGCTCCAGCGCGCGATCAGCTCACGGTAGCGCGCGCTCGCGAGCTGCACGGCGAGCGCCTGTTGCGTCCGGGCGCGCTCTCGCTCCAGCTGCGCCAGGATTGCGCGCTGTTGGTCCTCGTTCAGGCTCTTCGATGGTGAACGTAATTCGAGCAGCAGCACGTCGAGATCACGCGCGGGCCCGGTGATGCGGCCAAGCCAGGCGAGCTCGGCCCTGAAATGATCGACCTCGGCTTGCGGCAGCACGCCTTTGATCGACCCGAGCAGCGCGCGGCTGCGTCGCACGCCGACGCGAAACTCGTGCAGGAACTCGCTGTCGAGGTCGCTCAGGACGCCGGCATGGTTTGCGACAATGATGCGCAGGAGCTCGCGCAGCATGCGCAGCACACCGACATCGGCACGCACCGTGGGCTCGAGCGCAACGCAATACGCCGACGCATCCCGCGGCACCTGCGACCCGAGCGCGCGCAACACATGCGCTTGCATCGTGAGGTCGCTTCGCTCGACCCCCGGACGGCTTTCGACGATCGCGATCGGACCCGCGCACTGTTCGTCATAACCGCGCAGCGCGCTTAACGTCAGAAACGGCGGAAACGGCCGCCAGGGCGATCGGCGTTTGGGCAGACGTGCACGTCCGGAAACGATGTCAAGCCGTGCAATGGTCTTACGCGTCTCATCCAGCACGTCAAGCTGAGCGCCATCCTGCTCGGCTTCGGCGAAGGGGATCAGACGGCGCATTTCAACGATGGGGGCGATACGCTGTCGCAAAGGTCCCCGCGGAAGATCCCAAGCGAACTGCACCGTGCCGACAAGCGAACACGCGGCACGCAGCGTGCCTTGTCGCCACTGCAGCCGGTACCCGGGAGCGTGCGGGGTCAAGGTCAGACACGCGCCCGCCCGGCCAACGCGCCCATCGACCGTGTCGAGGAAGGTGATGCGCTGGCGCGCAATCGCTCGCCGGCGCACGGGCAGCAGCGCTGCAAGGCTCTCGACAAGGCGTTCGACCGGCCAGTCCGGGCGCACTACGTAACGGGCTTCCAAGGCCAACAACGTGCTCCGAACTGCGTTTATGAAGAATAGCTACCGTGACGCGGATGCACAACAACGGACCGCAGGCAGACATATTATGGCGAACACGGCGTACGTCTATCCGGCGGGCTGCGCGGTCTGCGTCGATGCCGCAGCAATTCGCACCGGCCGCCGATCGCGCGCCATAAGGTCGAGATCGGGCCCCTGGGACGGCGGCAAGCGCGTATCCGGAAGCCGGGGCCGCTGCGGGAGACGCGGGCGCGCGGACAATCCCGAGTGCAGGATGCCGCCGGCGTCCCGCAGTGTTACGAGCCGCGTCGGCGTGTGCCCTCAGCGCGCTGCCTGACCGCAGGAACGTACGCGAGGACCCGGGATCGCTGCACGCGCAGCCCACCAAGTCTTCGCCAACGCGGCCAGAGTCTTGCCGGTGAACAACCCTCAGGCGCGGAAATTTGATCTGCATCAATGAGAATGCGTGTCAATCTCATTAGCATTTGCCGTATCCGATCCGGATCGATGTCATGATTGCCGACGTTTTTCTCCTTGCCCCTGGCGCGGTTCCGAAATCGCAGCATCCGCTACAGGCCGATCCCCGACCCCGACCCAGTCAGCGGTCAGGTCGTCCGCCACATGACGCTCCGAGAACGACGACATCGCGTCGCTTGCGGGGCGTTCTCATGCCGCTCATGCTGGGCGCCGCGTTTCAACCCGCGAATGGGCAGACCCCGTCCGACCCTCTCGATCGCACCGGCCCCGTCACCGTTCTGCCCGATGTCAGCGTCACCGCCAAGGGTTACGCGGCATCCGACGTCGAGACGCCGATCGCCACCACCGTGCTGAGCGCCAGCGATCTGGCTCGGCGGCAGGCGCGAAACCTCGGTGAGGCCTTGCGCGGCGAGGCCGGGATCTCGGTCAGCCTGGACGGCGCGCATGGGCAGAACCCGGTCATTCGCGGCCTGCAAAGGGACAGAGTGGTGCTGATGGTCGATGGTATGCGCCTCAATTCGGCGCAGCCGGCCGGGGCCATCGCCTCGTTCATGTCACTGGGTCTGGCCGAGCGGGTCGAGGTGGTCAAGGGCCCGGCCTCGGTGCTTTACGGCACCGGCGCCTTGGGCGGCGCCATCAACGTGCTTTTGCCACAGGCGCGTTTCCAGCCCGGCCTGCAGGCGCGCACGAATCTGGGCTACGAGACGGGCAACCGTAACCCGAGCGCAGCCGGTGTGCTCAACTTCAGCCAGGGCGATCACGCACTCATGCTCGGCGCCGCGCTGGCGCGCCCCGGCGACTACCGCGAGCCCGACGGTCGTGTGCCGCGCACCGGCTACGATTCCGATGCCTTCATCGGCCAGTACCGCTGGCGCATCGATGCCGATCAGCAATTGCGCCTGTCGTTGCAGCGCCAACAGGACGAGGACGTCTGGTACCCCGGCTCGACCCGGCCGCACCCGCTGCCGACCGCCGGCAGCGTGACGATCCACTCACCCAAACAGGCGCGCACGCTCTATGAACTGGGCTACAACTGGCGCGGCAGCGGCACTCGGCCGCCGAACGTCGACGTGCGTCTGTACCGCCAGGAGATGCGCCGCCAGATCAACGGCTTGGCGAATGGACTGGGGCGCGACATTTCGATCACCGACGTCACTTTCGCCACCGATGGCGTCGATACCAAGGCCGACTGGTTGGTGCATCCGCGGCATTTGTTGTCTTTCGGCCTGAACGCCTGGCAGATGAAAGCCGACCCCGACAGCCAGGCCGCAATGCCACCCCAGTTCACGACGCTGCGCCCCAACAATCCGTTCACCGACGGCAGCCTGCGCGCGCTCGGCGTCTACCTCCAGGACGACATGCAGTTCGGCGACCTGAAGGTGCTGGCCGGCCTGCGCCACGACAGCGTGCGCGGTCGCGCCGCGGCGATGAATAACGGTACCGTCACCTCGGGCATCGACCGCAGCGACAGCGCCGTCTCCGGCAGCCTGGGATTGCTCTACGAAGTGACGCCGCTGCTGCGGCCCTATGCCAACGTGGCGCGTGGCTTTCGCGCCGCCGATCTGCGCGAGCGTTATCAGAACGGCCCGCGCCAGGATGGCTTCTTCTGGGCCGGTAGCCCTCAGATCGCGCCGGAAAAGGCGACCCAGTTCGAGCTTGGCGTCAAGGGTGATTCGGGAGGCGTCCGCTACGCGCTGGCGATCTGGCGCAATCGCATCAGCGACTACATCACCGGCATGCAATTGAACGGGCCGGCGGCTGTTGCGGCCTGTGGCGCATCGATGGCGGCGGCCTGCAAGCAGACCGTGAACCTGGGTCATGCGACGCTCGAAGGGGCCGACGCCAGCGTGCGCTGGCAGGTGAACTCCCAGAACTGGCTGAGCGCCGCCTACTCGCGCGTCCGTGGCACCAATGGCGACTTGAACGAGCCGCTATTCCAGATGCCGGCCGACGCGCTGAGTCTGGGATGGGAGGGTCACATCACGCCGGCGTGGTCGCTGGATGCGCGCGCCCTGCTGGTGCGCAGCCAAGACCGCGTTGCCGTTGCCTTCACGCGCGGCAGCGAAAACCCCAGCGCCGGCTACGGCGTGCTCAACCTGGGCGCGAACTGGCACATCGATAGGGACCATACCCTGCGCCTGGCCGTTCACAACGTGGCCGACAAGCGCTATCACGAGCACCTGACCGAAGGCGTGTCCGGGCAGGAGATCAAGGCGCCGGGGCGCAGTTTTTTGGTTTCCTGGCAAGGGAGATTCTGATGATGTCCGTGTCCCCGAATCGTGCACGCCGGCGGCTGCTCGCCGCCGGCGTGGCGGCCAGTGCGCTGGTGGCGGCGCCGGTGCTGCGCGCGCAGGCGGCGCGGCGCGAGAGATTGGTGCTGGCCGGCCCGTTCGCGCTGGTTTCCTGCCCGCTCATGCGCATCGCCGACAGCGGCGCACTGAGCGA
>WYBJ01000137.1 GCA_011525945.1 Burkholderiaceae bacterium
CCCCAGCGCCTGGTACGCGGCCGCAGGAGCGTGGCAATCCCCATCTTGAACATCATCACGAAAGGCCATTTGCCGATCAGCCGCCGCGCCATCTCCACCAACCAGTCCTGCATGAGCGGCTGGCCGGTGCGCTGGAAGAACTGGCGGATGACGCGACCCTCCTCGATACGTCCGGTGGCGACAATCTGATCCGTGAACACCTCGTCGAAATGCGACGACGGGGATTTCGGCGTATGGCCGTTGAGCTCGAGCCAGTGCGCAGTCGCCTTCATCACGCCTTCGGGCACCACGTCGCGCGGGCAGGCGGAGGTGCACTTGTGACACGACACGCACTGCCAGATGATGTCCTTGTCGCGCGCGAGCTCGGCTTCCATACCCAGGCGGATGAGGTAGATCCAGTAGCGCGGATTGAAATCCGGATTGATCGCATTGACCGTGCAGGCGTTGGTGCACGACCCGCATTGCCAGCAGCGGTGGATGTTCTCGCCGCCGTCGAGCGCGGCGATCTCGTCCTGCAGGCGCTCGTTGTAGTCGGTCAGCACGCGCGGCTGGACGAACGTGCTCCAATGGCCCGAGACATCGACTCCGTCGAGCACGAGTTTGTCGTGCGTGACGAGATTCTCGGGCCGGACCAGCGATTTCTCATGGATTGGCATGGGTTCCCCGCATCAGGGCGCTCGCGCCGCGCTGTGCAAGACGTAAGCGCGCCCGCCGGCGAGCTTCATCCGCGTCAGGCCGGTGTCGATATCGATGCCGTCGAGCCCGAGCATGCGCCGAACGTACTGCATGGGATCGTGCTCGGACACGAAATCGGTACGCAAGTAACTCCCGCCCTGTTCGATGACGTAGGTCGCGTAGACCTGCGCGCAGACGAGATCGACGTACAGCGGAATGTCGCGGAAGAAGCCGTTGTCGGTGAGATACCGGGCGAGTTCCTCTCGCAGGACGAGGAAAGTCTCGCAGTCATCCCCCAAGCGGGCGAGCGCGAGGTCCGCATCGTCGTGCCAGATCTCGCGCAGCACGCCGCTGCTCGCCGTCCGGTCCCACACCCATCGCGTCATGAGCGGGTGACGCTCGACGGCACTCCAGTGCAACAATTCGGCCGCCAGATCGCGCGCGTAACGATGCTCGCGATCGGCCGGAAAAGCTTCGCAGAACGTGCCGATGCGCGCATCCGTGCTCGCGCCATCGCGCGCCGGATCAAGCAGCGCCCGCACCAGCATGCGTGCAGCCTCGAAGCCCGATCGCGCGAGCCAAGGGCCGATGCGCCGGCGTACCGTCGGCATCAGTGCGCACAAACCGAGAAAAGTCTGCTCGTCGAGTGCTGCGCCGCTCGCCTCGCCGAGCGCCGTCTCGAACACTGCCGCCTTGAATTTCAGACCGCTCACCCAGCGTTCGATTCCGCCCGCGCCCTCGGTGCCGGCGAGCAGGCGCTCGAGCGCCACGCGCAGCTTCGGGCCGCTCAGATCGAGCGCCGGTCGAACGAGGAGCGCAGTCGAGGCCGGGATCGCCGCCACACGCATGCGCGTCAGGCCGCCTGCACGGCGCTCGTGCGCACCACGCCGAGCGCCGCGATCGCCGCGGCCTCGCCCTGGGCGATCGAGTCGTCGATCGTCTCGGGTCCGGTCGCGGCGCCCGCGACGAATACGCCGGGGCGCGTCGACAGCGCCATGCCGGCATACGCGCTCCCCCGCGCGAGGTAGCCGTGGTGCTGCAAACCGACTCCGAACACTTCGGCGAGCGCCCGGTTGTCGACATTGGGGTCCATGCCGACCGCGTGCACGACCAGATCGAATGGTATGGTGATGGGGCGCTTCACCAGCGTATCCTCACCCTTGACGACGAGCCGATTGCCGTCGGAGGTCACCTCGGCAATCCGCGCCTTGATGTATTTCACCTTGAACTCTTCCTGGCTGCGCCAGTAGTAGAGATCCTCGTTCAAGCCGAAGGTGCGGATATCCATGTAATAGATGTAGACGTGGCATTGCGGCAGTTCTTCGCGGATCTCCATGGCGAGATTCGCCGACACCGTACAGCACACCTTCGAGCACCATTCGCGGCCGATCTGCCGGTCGCGCGAGCCGACGCAAAGCAGGATGGCAACCCGCTCGGGCTTGCGGCCGTCGGATGGACAGCGCACACCCTGGCCCGAGGAGATCATCTGCTCCACCTGGGTCGTGGTGACGACATCGGCATAGGTGCCGAAACCCCATTCGGGCTTGTTTATCGAATCGAAATGGGTAAAACCCGTGCATAGAATCGCGGCCGCGCACGGCACGCTCGCGCCGTCGCTCAGGCGCGCGGTGAACCGGCCCGGTTCGCCTTCGAACGCGCTCACCGTAGTCGTCGTCGCCACACGCACGAGCGCGGCCTCTTGCACCCGGCGCACCATGCCCCCGATCGCATCGCGCGCCCATTCGCCCGAAGGAATCAGCTTCGCATAACCGGAAAGGATCGGCGCGCCGCCCAGGCGCTGCGCCTTGTCCACCAGCGTTACCGGCTCCCCGACACGGGCGAGCGCATGTGCCGCCGCCAGACCGGCAGGGCCCGCACCCACAACGAGCACCGTCATGGTCGTTATGCCGTCACGAGCTTGGGCGCGCCCGGGCCGGACGTCACGGCGCGGCGCGGGTCGTACAGATGCTCGCCGCGGCCGTCACGAACCGCTTCGAGGTAGGCCTCGAAATCGGCCTTCGCCCGCTCCCAGTCGATGCCCATCTGCGCGAGCAGTTTCTCCACCGGCGACGCGTGCCAGTGCAACTGCGCGATCTTGTACGGATGCGCTCCGCACGCGAGCGCGGCGAACTGGCAGTCGGCGACGATCGGAATCTCGGCATTCTTGCCCGCCGCCTTGCCGATCCACTGATTCTTGTCCAGCGTCGTGATGCAACCGGTGTCGTGACCGATCATCACATCGGCATGCGCTTCCTCGACCGCAACCGTGACCTTGCGGTCCATGGCGAACGAGCGTGTGAACTCGCGCTCCGAAATGATGTGGCGGAAGCCGAAACCGCAGCAGTCGTACCAGGTCGAATAGTCGATCACCTTCGCGCCAAGCGCCTGCACGACACTGGTGGACACCGCAACCCGATTGCCGTCGAGCACTTCGTCATCGTAGATCGCGTCCTCGGGCACCATTTTGTAGACATGGCAAGCGGGATGGATGACGGCGCGCAGCTCGGTGACATCGACCGTCTGGATCGCGCGGATGCGGTTGCGCATGACGTGCAGCCATTCCGAGTAGTGCACGACTTCCTCGGGAATGAGAAGCTTGCCGTCGACGAGACGGCCGAGCTTCGCCAGCACCTTCTTCACCTTCTCGCGCAACTGCGCCGAGCGCAGCAGGAACGCGCGCACTTCCTTGTAGTTGCCGAACGAGGTGCCGCAGTGCACCAGCGGGTAATAGTAGCCATCGGGCAGCCCCTGCGAGCGCGCCGAAACATAAGCCTGGTGGAAATTACGCAGGAACACGCAGGCGAGGCTCTCCAGGTTGCCGATGCCCGAGCCGTGGTAGTTCCAGGCGGTACACGAGGTCTGGTCGGTCTCGTCCAGGTAGCGCGTGCCGAGCTGGTTCATGAGCCACAGGAGCGAGGTCGGGTAACCGGGAATGTTGCCGCACTGGCCGCAGGACTTGTGATGCCAGAGCTGCTCCGTGGGAATGCGCTTGGTCCAGCCGTATAGCGTCTTGGTCTCGACCGGCTGATGTTCGTCGCGGATGCGATGCACGACGATTTCACCGTCCTTTTCCAATTGCCACATGAGGTCGCGCACGTCCTCGACGCGATCCTTGCCGGTCAAGGTCGCGCGGTCGATTTTCGCTTCCACCCAGGCGGTGGCGGCGCGCGCCTGCAGCGGGCTCAACTTGGCGTCCTTCCACTCCGGTCCATGACCGGTGAAATGCGCTCCCGCAGTATCGCTCGTGTCCTTCATGCCGTTTCCTCCGGCGGCGCCGCGCGCCGTGTCTCGTTGTCGCCCTGCGACTCGCACCAGTCCTCGTAATCCTCGCGGCGCTCGTCCATGATGTCGCTGATCACATCGAACAGGTTTTCATCGATGGTCTCGAGCTGCTTCAGCACCCCGGTCATCTCCCAGATGGTGTAGAGCTCGATCGATGTCTTGAGATTGACCTCCCACGCCGTCTTCATGGTGTTGAGCGTGGGCATCGGGATCGCCGCGCGCAGCAACTTGAGCGGCGCGTCGACCTTGGAGATGTTCGGCCCCCAATCGGCGAAGTGATCGGCGGTGATCATGTCGGGCGAGAGCTGGTTGCCGGTCGAGATCAGCTTCAGCATCACGCGCGAGAACGGCCGCAACACGTCCTTCGCCGACTGAAAGCCGTGCTTGATCGCCACTTCGCGCATGATCATGATGAGGCTGCCGGGCGAATTGCGAAACGGGCAACGCGCAGCGCAGGTATAGCACTGGGCGCAGGCCCAAATCTTCTCCTGCATCGCGTCGTAGATACCTTCCAGGTTCTCGGTCCAGAGCAATTGGACGATTTCGCGCGGGCTGAAATCGTAATAGTGCGCCGCGGGGCAGGTCGCGGTGCAGATGCCGCAGTTCAAGCACCCGTTCAATTCGTGGTCGTAGCGGGCATCGGACTGAATGTCGTTGAAAATCTCTTCCAGCCGCGCACGATCGAGCGCGGGCTGCTGCGACAGCGGATCGCCGATGTACTGCTGCTTGCGCGTGCTGGTGGCGTGCATGCTAGCCTGCGTGATTCATGGATCTCGAAAGGCAACGGATACCGTGTCGGGCGTTTCCCTAGCGTTCATGAATCGTGCAGCACACTAGTAGGTGAGCACCTTGCAGTCGCCTTCCATCACCTGCTCGATCAGGTAGGCGCCACCGATCACGCCGGAGCATTCGGGGATGAGATCGGCTTGGGTCACGTCGAACAACTCGAGGTTGGGCGAGCACGAGAAGAACTTCACCCCCGCCTCGTGAGCGTCCTTGATGAATTCATACACGCTCTTCGGCGACCCGGGCTTCACCACCAGCTTTTCCGCAACGCCCTTGTTCATGAGCCGCCCGGCGGTCGCCGTGCAGATCACCTCGACCTCGTAATCCATCGCGGCCGCGACCGTTGCCTGGAATAACGGCGCACCGAGCTCCTCGCCGTTACGCGTGTCGGTGTTCACCATCACGATGATCAGCTTCTTGCTCATGGGCGGGCGTCCTCGCGGCAACGATACTCGGCCTGATCACATAACGCAAATCGAATATGTTCAAGCGAGCTCACCGCAAAAGCGCCTGACAGCTTGCCCGCCTCATCCCTCGCACCCGAAGCGATGAGTCTGTCCGCAGCAGGCGCGTGCATCACGTCGCGCCCGCCGGTCCGATGCCCGCGACCGCGAGCACGCCGGCCATGATCCCGACCAGCGCATCTTCCACCTGTGACTGCAGGCTGCGCAGCCTCGCGAGCATAGCGGCCGTATCCGCGGGCGCCTCGTCGAACTCCATGATCAGGTCCTCGACCATCGCCGACTTGATGCCCGGATGCCCGCTGAAGCCCAGGCCGCGTGGACCCACCTGAAAGAGCGCGGGCTCCCCGGCCTCGTCTCGCGCCAGTATGCGCGCGTAGCTCGGCGGCCGCGGCCGATCGCGCATGTACACCGCCAGGGGATACTCGGCGGGCAGCAGCGCGTTCAAGGCGCCCTCCTCGGTCCGGGTCGCACGGCCTACCGCAAAGCGCAAAGGCGCCGCTTCCGCGCCGCCGCCCGCCGCGATGGCGAGAATCTGCGCACCGAGGCCGATGCCGATCACCGGTTTGCCGCGCTCGAACGCATCGCGCGCAAGCCGCACGGCGAAATCGCGCGCCGGCAGTTGCGGCGGACCCACCGCACCATAGGGGCCGCCGCCCAGCAATACCAGCCCGCTTGCGGCGCGCGTATTCTGCGGCAGGTTCACGCCGGCGACGTGCGGGCGCAAATAGGTGAAGCCGATACCGCGGCCTTCGAAATGATCCTCCATGAGGCCGAGGTACTCGGCGTCGGTCGGCTGGAAGACATAGACGTTCGGACGGGCGTTCGCCATGACAATTCAATGCCCCCCGGCGGCCTGCGCGGCCTGCGCGGCCTGCGCGGCCTGCGCGGCCTGCTCGAGGGCGGAGCGAAAATCCGCCGGCGCCACCGATAGCACCTCCACGTGCCGCGTGGCGAAGAACTGCTCCACCGCCTCACCGATTTCTTGCAGCGCCACTCCCCGCAGCGCAGCCTCGAGATCGAGGACAAGGCGCGGCGGCGCGGCGAAGAAGTCACCCGTTACGAGCGCCTCGCCGATCCGAGGCGTACCGCTCGATTCGAGCTTCAGATGGGCAGTGATGGTGCCTCCCGGGGTCGCCCGTGTACCCGTCGCAACCGCGGCTTCCGCTGCCGGGTCTTCGATCTCGAACACGAAATCGTCGGTGCCGATTTCCTCGTTGAGCAGGCGCTGCGCGATCGCTTCCTCCGCCTCGCTCACGCGCCGCCACTCGACGGCAAGGTCGAGCGCTTCGCTCAAGCCCGCGAGCAGCGCCGCCTTGATCCGCTCCGGCCCCGGCACACGGCGAGCGAGGAGCTCGCGCAACGTCACCATGCGCTGCGCCACCGACCCCAGATCGCGTTTGGCGAGCTTGGCTTGCGGCACCTTGAGGGCGCGCACCACGACATCGAGGTCGGACTCGATCAGCAGCGTACCCTGAAAGAACACCACATCGCCGTCGACGAATCCGCCGGTA
>WYBJ01000138.1 GCA_011525945.1 Burkholderiaceae bacterium
TCTCCGAAGCAACGCACAATCTACCGGTTCCAGGCACAAGTCGGCAACGCAGCGCGGTGCATAGGTCTCTCCCGGTGGGAGAGGGGAGCGTTGTGTGCCCGCGCGGCGGGCAGGTTCCTGGGTAGGGATCGAGGGTGAGGGAAAATCTTCACGCTCGTAGACGTGCTGAAGCTTGTCGCTTTGCTTTCAGGAAGACAATTCGACCGTGTAGCGTCCCAGGCTGAAACCGCCGATGCTCGCGTAACGTCCGCTCATGACCAGAGGTGCAACAGTATCGCCGGCAGCGGCAACCGTGACTGCTGCGGGCCCTGACCTGCGCTCCCGGCACAGCGATCACGCGGGTCGGGGCTGCGGCGCGCGCGAGCCCACTTCGACGACAACGCGACCAATGGTCGTCGCGTCGAAGAACTTGTCCATCGTGCGGTCGAGCTCCTCGAACGCGATGGGGCGCGAGATCTCGGCAAGCTTACCCGGCTTGAGATCGCTCGCCATCCGCTCCCACAGCCTGCGCCGCGCTTTCATCTGGAGCTGTCGCGAGACGTTGATGCCGAGAATGTCGATGGAACGCAGGATCAGCGGCAGCACCGTCGTCGTGACCTCCGCGCCGACCGCCATTCCGGCAACCGCCAGCTTGCCGTAGGGCTGCATCCTCGCCGCGAGCCGATCGAAATAGGCGCCGCCAACGTTGTCGAGCGCTCCGGCGAAGAGCGGCGGGGCGAGCGGCGCGCGCTCGCGCAGGAACTCCTCGCGCTCGATGATGGCTTGCGCGCCGATCGACCTGAGGAAGTCTTGCTGATCGCGCTTCCCGGAAATGGCGATCACTTTGTAGCCTCGCTGCGCGAACATGTTCACGGCAAGTGTTCCGACTCCGCCCGTCGCCCCCGTGATGCCGACCGCACCGGCCGCGGGCGTGAGCCCTGCTGCTTCCACGCGGTCCACCGCCAGCGCGGCCGTCAGTCCCGATGTGCCGAGCCCCATCGCCTCGTAAAGCGAAAGTCCTGCCGGCAGCGGGACGATCCAGTCGGCCGGTACGCGGGCGTATTCGGCATACGCGCCGTCGTGCTCCACGCCCAGCTTGTAGTTCGTGACGATGACTCGGTCACCCTCCTTGAACTGCGCATCCTCGGAGGACACGACCTCGCCCGAGAGATCGACGCCGGTGACGCAGGGCCGATCGGTGCGCACGTTCTTGCCCACACCGCGCGCCGCCATCGCGTCCTTGTAGGTGATCGCCGAGTACGCCACCTTGATGACGACGGGGCCCGGATCGAGATCCTTCAGGGCGAGGGTCTCGAAGCGGCAAACCGGTTTGCCATCGATCGTGTGGACGCGAAACGCCTTGAATGCGGACATGCTTGCTCTCCGGGAACTCGTGCGCGACGACGGACTTGTTCTCTCGTGAACGGTGCGTTGCTATTCGGGTTGAGGTTTCGCGTCGCAGTAAACGACCTGCTCGGCAATGAGCGCATCGACCTCGCTTTCCGAAAGCTCCGCGAAATCTTTCAGGACTGCGCGGGTGTCCTGTCCCGTCCTGTGCCCGGACCAGCGTACCGCGCCGGGCGTGCGGGTCAGCTTCGGGACCACACCCGCGAGCGTCACCGAGCCCAGGTCGTCATCGGGCGCCTGCACCAGCATCTCGCGCGCGCGGTAGTGCTCGTCCTGGAAAATATCGGCCATCGTGTAGATCCGCGTCGCGGGCACATCGGCGGCGTGCAGCTTCGCCTCGACGTCTGCCAGGTCGAGCGAGGAGGTCCAGCCGCTGACGATGGCATCGAGCAGATCCTCGTTCCGGTTCCTTGCGCCTTGTACGGCGAAACGCGAATCGGTCGCGAGATCGTGCCTCCCCATCGCGGCAGCGAGACGCCTGAACACCGGGTCGGCGATCGCGGCGATCTGAACATACGCACCGTCGCGCGTCGGGTAGAGGTTGTTCGGCGCGGCATCCGGGAGTCGAGTGCCCGCCCGCATGCCCGTCTTGCCGGTCTTTTCGTACCCGGGCACGAAGGCTTCCATGAAGCTGAAGGCCGACTCGATGAGCGTGGCGTCGACGCACTGACCGAGACCGGTTTTCTCGCGCGCAAGCAACGCCATTACGGTGCCGTAGGCCGCATATACGGCGGTGATGTAATCGGTCAGCGGGATCGCGACCCGGCTCGGCGGGCGATCGGGATCGCCGATCATGTGCCGCAGCCCGCTCATCGCCTCACCGATGATCCCGTAGCCGGGCCGATCCTTGTACGGCCCCGATTGCCCGAACCCACTGATGCGAGTCAGCACCAGGCCGGGTCTGATGCGGGCGAGCTCACCGTAGGAGAGCCCCCATTTCTCGAGCGTGCCGGGGCGAAAGTTCTCCACCACAACGTCGAAGTTCCGCAGCATGCGCTTGAGGATGTCGATCGCACGCGGCTTACGCAGATCCACCGAGGCGATCAGCTTGTTGCGCAGGATGCTTGCCGCATACAGCGACTTGCCGTCGGCTTTCTCGCCGAGACTGCGGATCGGGTCACCTTGCGGGACCTCGATCTTCACGACCTCGGCGCCGAAGTCGGCAAGCAGCCGCGCGCAGAAGGGGCCGGCGGCAGTGGAGCCGAGCTCGAGCACGCGATAGCCGGAAAGTGGGCCGATGCGTTCCATGGCAGACAAAGCTTAGCATTGCTTGCGCGACGCAATACACTACAACACGGATCGCGCGTGGCGCACCGCCGGCGGTCGCTAGAGTCTTGCCGTCGACCCGACGATCGCGCAGCGGGCGCCCGGGCGCCCGGTAAGATGGGAACGAGACATGGAATTCAGCCTCAGCGACGAGCAGCGAATGATGGTCGATTCGGCCCGCCGTCTGGTGGAGAGGCACATTCAGCCAATCCTGGATGCGCATGACAAGGACAGCGCACTGCCCAAATCCGCCATCCTGAGCGTTATGGAAAAGGCGGCCGATCTCGGCCTGACATCGGCGCGCATCCCGGTGGAGGGGGGCGGTGCGGGCCTGCGCATGCTCGATTACGGGCTGATTGGGGAGCAGATGCCGGCGAGCGCTGCGCTGATCCTGCAGCCGCACGAGGCGACCACCGCACGCGTGTACTTTGGCTGCAATGCGGAGCAAAAGGAGCGCTACCTGGCGGATCTCATGAGCGGGCGGCGCATCGCCTGCACCGCGAGCACGGAGCCCGACGTCGGCTCGGATCCGCGCGGCGTCAAGACGACCGCGACCGAGGAGGGCGAGTTTCTGGTGTTGAATGGGCGCAAGCAGTGGATCTCCAATGCCACGGTCTGCGACCTGATGAACGTCACTTGCCGCAAGCTGAATGCGGACGCGACGTCGAGCCTTGGGCGCGTGCTGGTCGAGCGCGCGCAATCGCCGTTTCAGGCGCGCGAGGTGCAGATGCACGGCTTGCGCCAGGCGCCGCTCGGTGAGGTGCTGTTCGACGCCTGCCGGGTCCCGAAGCGCAACCTCTGCCCCGAGACGGGCGACACGGCCCGCTTGCTCACGCTCACCTGGCTTGCCAATCGGCCGCTGGTCGGATTGCTGGCGGTCGGTCTCGGGCAGAAGGCGCTCGACGCGGCGCGCGCCTACGCGGGCGTGCGCAAGCAGTTCGGCCGCTACATCGGCGGCTTTCAGCTCATCCAGAACGATCTTGCCGAAATCGAGACGGCGGTCGTCGCAAGCCGGCTGCTGTGCTACAACGCGCTCGCAGCACTCGATCGCGGCGAGCGCGCGAACGGTCTCTCGGCCATGGCGAAGCGCTACGCAGTCGACGCGTGCGAGCGGGCGATCGCGCTCGCCATGCGCATCCACGGCGCGATGGGGCTCAGCCGCGAGCTCGGCCTCGAACGGATGGCGCGCGACGTTAGAACGCTGACGATCCCGGACGGCACGCCCGGCATCCTGACGTTGATTCAGGGGCGCGAATTGACCGGGATCGATCCCTTCCGCGCGTAGCGCCGCGGCCGCTCCGAGGGCCGAATATCGGGGGTCGCTCCGAGGCAAGCGATCGCCGAACACAGACCGCACGCCAATTGACCTCGGTCAATTCCGCGACCGCCGTGCTTCGTAGAATAGGTTCCGGAACATCGGCCCAACCCGCATAGGCGCTAAGCGCGTTCGGATGCGCTCGGCAAGGAGATCTCCATGACCAACCGATCGATCGCATACATCGTCAAGGATCAGAATCCGGTCACCTTGCAGTCGGACGACACGGTCCAGCACGCCTGCCAGCGCATGTGGAAGCGGCGCGTGGGGGCCGCGCTGGTGATCGATGCCAAGGGCGCGTTGTGCGGCATCTTCACGGGGCGCGATGCCGTGCGCGCGTTGGGCGAGGCGAAGGATCCGGCGCACACGCGGTTGAGCGACGCGATGACGCCGAAACCGCGCACGATCGAGCCCGAGCGCACCGCCATCGATGCGCTGCGCCTCATGAGCGATTGCGGTTTCCGTCACCTTCCGGTGGTGAAGGACAGCAAGATCGTCGGCATCGTTTCGCGTGGCGACTTCAAAGGCATGGAGCTCGACCGGCTGGAGGACGAGACGGCCCTGTGGGAGCGCATCGCGTAGGCGTCGGCGGGCGGCGTCAACGACCCGCTGGAAGATCGGCAGCCAAAGCTCGAGACTCGCGCTTTCAGCGCCCGAGCACGGCCCGGGCATCGGCGACGACGACCCGGTCTCGGGTCACGATCAGGGGGTTCGCATCCAACTCCAAGAGACGCGGCCCCATGTGCGCAGCGAGTTGACTGATTCTGGCGACGACCGCGGCGACCGCGTCCAGATCGATACCGGCCTTGCCGCGATATCCGGTGAGCAGCGCCGCGAGCTTCAGCGATCTCAGCATCGCCAAGGCGGTGTGCGCTGCGACCGGCGCGGGCGCGAGGCGCACGTCTCCCAGCAGCTCGACCAGGATCCCGCCGCTACCCACGAGGATCATTGCGCCGAACTGAGCATCCCACTTCGTGCCGACGATGATTTCCGCCTCGGCGGCCACCATTTCCTGAACCAGGCAACCGTCCGGCTGCGTACCCGTGCGGCGCACGAGCTCCTGCACGATGCGGCGATAAGCTGTCCTGACTCCGCCCTCGGATCCGAGGTCGAGCGCGACACCGCCCACATCGCTTTTGTGCGACACACCGGGCGCCTGCACTTTCAGCACCACGGGGAAGCCGATCTTACCTGCGATGCGCGCCGCATCGTGCTCGTTCCGGGCCAGGCTCTCCCGCGTGACCGGTACGCCGGCGGCGGCCAGCAGGCGCTTGGTCTCGCCTTCGTTCAAGACGCCGGGCGATAGCTCGGCGAGCGCTTCGTCGAGCTCGAGCGTCTCTTGCGCCACGGGCTCGGCGATGGCGGCCCGCCTGAAATCCGTGACCAGACAGGCGATCGTTCGCACCGCCTCCTGCGGCGATCGGCAGGTGAGCTGTCCACCCTGCTCGATAATCGCCTGCGCGCTCGCGCCTGCGCGGCCGCTCGTGTTTACCCACAGCAGCGGCTTTGCGCACGCGTTGCCCACTTCGACGCAACCGCGGGCCATGCTTTCCATCATCGTCCCGGTGGTCAGGACGACGACGCCCGCAGCCACATCCGAATCGCTCATGACCGTGGCGAGCACTCTGGGTATCGTGTCGTCGGCGGTCTCGCCCCGCGTGTTGACGCGCGCAACACCGAAATCGATCGGCAACTGCCGATGCGTCTGCGGCAGCGTTGACGCCAACGCGTGCGTCGTCTGCGCGTGTAGCGTCGCGACCCGGATGTCGCGGTCGGCGAGTGCATCGACTAGCGAAGCGCCGGCGCCGCCCGACGAGGAGAACATCGCGATGCCATCGCCCCGGAGGCGGCCATGGCGGTTGAGACATTCGGCCACGAGCAGCATGTCGAAGATGTCGTCCAGCAGCAGGACTCCATGCGCTTCACATACGGCCTGCAAGGCTGGGTATGAGCCGGCGAGACTCGCCGTATGGGATTTGACCGCGACGGCGCCGGACTGCGTGCGCCCCGCCTTTACCATCAGCACCCGCTTGCCATGCGCGCGGGCGCGATCCACCGCCTCGAGGAAGCGATCCGGTGCAGCCAATCCCTCCACGTACAGGCAGATCACCCGGGTCGTGGGATCCTGCGCGAGGTAGTGTACGAAATCGGCCGTCTCCAGGTCGCACTGGTTGCCGACGGACACGCAGGATGAGAAGCGCACGCCGGCCTCGTCTCCGACCGCGATCAAGGACCCCATTAGCGCACCCGACTGACTTACCAGCCCGATCCCGCCGGCACGCAGCCGTGTCATCGACGAGAGCGCGAGCGTGGCGGTTGCCGCCGTGCGTGCATGCATGTTGACGTAGCCCAGGCAATTCGGCCCGAGCAGGCGCATCCCGTGACGGTGCGCCACGCGCACGATCTCATCCTGCCGCCGCTCGCCCTCTTCACCGATCTCGGCGAACTGAGCGGTGATGACCACGCACGCCCGCACGCCCGCTTGGCTACACTCGTTCAACGCCGGCAGCACATGGTTCACAGGCGCGGCGATCAGGGCGACATCGATGGCGTGCGGGCATTGACTCACGGAAGGGTAGGCGCGGATGCCGCGCACGGACGCCACGCGAGGATTGACAGGCACGATAATCCCGGGAAATCCGAACTTCACCAGGTACTCGATGGCGCGGCCGCCGAACTTCTCGGAGTCGTCCGATGCGCCGATCACCGCGACGCTGTACGGATTGAGCAGCCGATGTACGGCTTCGGGGTCGAACGCCCTGGGGGGGACAGGCAGGGTCGAATCCGCGGACAATGGAGGCTGCATGCTGGCATCCGTCTAGAGCAATCGGATCGGGCAAGTCGATGCTAGCACGCGAGTTTGTGTAAGCGAACGATGAGAACTCAACCGCCGCTATCGACATGAGCGTTTGACGCACCGCCACCGCGGCGGCATCCTGACAGCCGCGCAACACGAGGATCGCCGGTAGTGACGAAGCCTTTCGACGGAGTTCGGGTGCTCGATTTCACACAGGTGCTGGCCGGCCCCTATGCGAGCTATCAACTGGCGCTGCTGGGTGCCGATGTGATCAAGGTCGAACGGCGTGAAGGCGAGGATACGCGCCGGACCTACCTGAGCAAGGAATGGTCGGCGCGCGGTCTCGCTCCTTTTTTTCAGGCGGTGAACGCAGGCAAACGCAGTCTGACGCTCGATCTGCGCAAGCCACAGGCAACAGCCATCATCGAGGGTCTTGCCGCGCAGGCGGACATCGTCATCGAGAACTTCCGGCCGGGTGTCATGGAAAGGCTGGGCTTCGGGTACACGGCCCTATGCGCGATCAACCCACGTCTGATCTATTGCGCGATCAGCGCATTCGGCCAGACGGGTCCTGAGCGGCTGGGCTCGGGCTACGACGGCAAGATCCAGGCGATGTCCGGCATCATGGCGCTGACCGGTCACGCCGCCACCGGACCGACGCGCGTCGGCTTCGCACTGTGCGACGTGCTTGCCGGTGCGACCGCGGCATTCGCGCTTTCCGCGGCGCTGTTCCAGCGCTCGCGCACGGGCCGGGGCCAGTTCATCGACGTCTCGATGCTGGAAGCTGCGCTCGCCTATCTTTCCGGTCCCATTGCGGAGTACACCATCACCGGGCAGGAGACATCGCTCGCCGGCAATTACGCACCGAGCCGCAAGCCCACCACCAATCTGTTCAAGGCCGGCACGGGGTATCTCCTGTTCGCCGTCAACAGCGAGCAACAGTACCAGTGCTTGATGAAGGCGCTCGGTCGCGAGGACGTGCTCGCCGATCCGCGATTCGCGCGCTGGGGGCTGCGCAAGAAGAATGAGGAGGCGCTGCGAAGGATCATCGAGGACGCCCTGGCGACGGACACGGCGCAAGCCTGGGAAAAGAAGCTGGATGCGGCAGGCGCGCCATGCGCCACAATCCGCAGCGTTGAAGAGATCATGGAACACCCCCAGATCGTCGCGCGCGGCGCGCTCGAAGAGCTGCAGACACCCTATGGTCCGCTGCGGCTCGCCGGCGCCGGATTCAGGCTCGCCCACGGCAGTCCGCGCTTGGAGCACATGGCGCCGTCGCTCGGCCAGCATACCGACGAGGTGCTGGGCGAGCTCGGGTACGACCCGAAGCAGATCGCGCGCCTGCGTGACGACGAAGTGATCTGACGCGCGGGCCTGGATCGGCTGTGCGCGGCAGGCAGCACGTTCACGTCTATCATCACCGACGGTCTCGCGAACATGGAGGCATGAACCCAATGGCCAGTGAAGTTGTGCTATCGAGCATGATCGCCGAGCACGTAGCTCTCGTCACCCTGAATCGGCCCGAAGTCATGAACGCGGTCAATCCGGACGTTTCGCTGGCACTCGAGCGCGCCGTGCGCGCCACTGAGGAGAATGCCGAGGTCTGGGTCGTGATTCTCACCGGGGCAGGGGACAAGGGATTCTGCACGGGCGTGGATCTCGGGTACATGGCCCGCCACGGCGGCAAGGGAATCCGCACGCGCGCGGGTGGATTCGCGGGGTTCGTGAACCAGTCTCGCAGCAAGCCCTGGATCGCGGCCGTCAACGGTTACGCGCTTGCCGGCGGTCTGGAGATTGTGCTTGCGTGCGACCTCGTCGTCGCAGCGGAGCACGCGAAGTTCGGGTTGCCCGAGGTCAAACGCGGGTTGGTTGCGGGTGCCGGGGGGCTTTATCGGCTCCCACGTGCCTTGCCCAGGGCGCTCGCGTTCGAAGCGATCGTCACCGGCTCCCCGTTCGCAGCGCAGCAGGCGTTTGCTCACGGCATGGTCAACCGGCTGGTCGCGCGCGAGAAGCTGATCGAGGAGGCGCTGGCTCTTGCCGCGACGATCTGTCAGAACGCGCCGGTGGCGGTGCGCGAGAGCCTCGCCGTCGCGCGCCAGGCGTACGACCTGAGCGATGTCGAGCTGAAGGATGCGAGCGGCATGGCATCGCTCAGGAACTCGCTGACCGAAGACTACAAGGAGGGGCCGCGCGCCTTCGTCGAGAAGCGCTCACCCAGGTGGCAGGGGCGCTGAAGATGCGGCAACATAGCCGCGGCAATCGCTTCGCCTTGCGTGCGCGCGGGCGATCGTGTCGCACGCTCGGTGACGACGAAAAGCCGCATCTCGATCCGGCGCCCGGACATTGCGGCGGCTACGCATTCCTTCGTGCAATGGACCCGTTTGCCAGACTTTGCACGTAAGCCGGAGTCCATGTCGGCGCGAACATCTGGATGAACTCGTAGGCATGCCGGTGCAGATAGCGACGGCGATGCAGAAGGATGTTCGTCCGTGCGGGCGGAAACAGATGACCCGCCGGAATCGCGCCGAGTGCTCCATCCCGTGCGGGGTCGAACGTAACCTCCGAGAGCACTGCGATCCCGAGTCCCTGCTCGACATACGTCTTGATGACATCTGCATCGACCGCGCTGACGATCAGGCGTGGCTTCAAGCGGGCGCTTGCGAACGTCCGAACGACCTCCCGGTGGCCGGCGAACTTCGGTTCGTACGCCACGAGCGGAAACCGGGCCAGCATCTTCAGCGTGACATGCTGCACCCCGAGCAGGGGATGCCCGCGCGGAACGATCACTACCCTTTGAAATGCCCTGTACTGCAGCGCGACCAGCTCCTTGCGGCCGTGAGTGCCCTCGGTACTGACGCCGATATCCGCCTCTCCGGAAAGTACGCGCTCGGCGGTCTGACCCGGGTCTCCATGCAAGAGGCTTGCACGCACTCTTGGAAACCGTGCCGCGAACCGTCGCATTATGGAAGGCAAGACGTACCGTGCCTGGGTATGCGAAGTCGCGACTGTGATGACCGTCGCTGCCTTGCCGGCGGCGCCGACCGCCCGGATGTTCGAGATCTGCTCGAGCGCGTTGCGAGCGTACGCAAGCACACGTTGTCCCTCGGACGTGATGCTATGCAGGCGGCTTCGCGAGCGGCGGAAAATGGCGAAGCCGAGCTCCTCCTCCAGAAGTCTCAATTGCTTGCTCACGCCGGATTGCGACGTGTGCAGCGCAGCGGCGGCCTCGGAGATGCTCAGGTTCCTCTGCGCTATCTCGGTGATGTACCGAAGCTGGCTCAGATTCACTGGGTATTCCATCTGGTTCTACAGCATGCGATTTTATCGCTTCATTCCGGAATCTCGCGGCATTAATGTGACTGGGTTGCGGATTGGAGAGCGCGATGGATTATTCGGAATACAAGCACATGCTGTTCGAGCGGCGCGAGCGCATTCTGACGATTACGCTGAATCGTCCGCCGATGAACCCGATCCACTACGAGCTTCATACGGAGCTTTCCCGGCTCTGGTATCAGGTTCAGGTCGATCACGAGACCGATGTCGTTGTGTTCACGGGCGCAGGGGATGTGTTCTCCGCGGGCGGAGACATCCCGATGATGCAGCGGCGCATCGATGATCCCGAGCTGTTCAATCGGAA
>WYBJ01000139.1 GCA_011525945.1 Burkholderiaceae bacterium
CCACGTACAACATTCTCATCCTGGGTGCGTCATACGGCTCCCTGCTCGCGACCAAGCTGCTGCTGGCGGGGCACAAGGCAAAACTGGTCTGCCTGCCTGCTGAGGCGGCATTGATCAATGCCGAAGGCGCGATCGTGCGCATGCCGGTCAAGGGGCGCGACGGCCTGGTCGAGGTCAATTCGCGCAAGCTCCCCGGCTCGCTCTCGGCGGAAGGCCCCGACACCATCGACCCGTCCCGATACGACCTGGTGGCGCTGGCGATGCAGGAGCCGCAATATCGTTCGCCCGGGGTACGCGAGCTGCTCGACAAGGTGGCAAAAGCGCGGGTTCCCTGCATGTCAATCATGAACATGCCGCCGCTGCCGTATCTCGCCCGCATCCCGGGGCTGAACGTCGCGAGCCTGCGCGACTGCTTTACCGACGCGAGCGTCTGGGACAGCTTCGATCCGGCCTTCATGACGCTGTGCAGCCCCGATCCGCAGGCGTTTCGTCCACCGGAAGACAAGCTGAACGTGCTGCAGGTGCGGCTGCCGACCAACTTCAAGGCGGCACGATTCGACTCCGACGCGCATACGGCGATCCTCAAGCAACTCGAGGCGGGGATCGATGCGGCGCGCTTCGACGCCGGCAGCGAGAAGATCGAGCTGCCGGTCAAGCTCAAGGTGCACGATTCGATCTTCGTGCCGCTGGCGAAGTGGGCGATGCTGCTCGCGGGCAATTATCGCTGCGTACAGAGGGACGGCATGCGCTCGATCAAGGATGCCGTCCATGGCGACCTGGAGGCCTCGCGCGCTGTCTACGACTGGGTGAAGCGGCTTTGCGTGCTGCTGGGCGCGTCCGAGCGCGATCTGGTGCCGTTCGAGAAGTACGCCAAAGCGGCCCTGTCGCTGCAGAGCCCGTCGTCCGCGGCGCGCGCATTGGCGGCGGGCGCATCCGACATCGAGCGGGTCGACCGGCTGGTGCAAACCATTGCCCGGCAAAAGGACATGCGCCTGGCTGCAATCGATCAGACCGTCGCCCTGGTGGACGGCTGGCTGGAAGCGAATCGCAGGAAGGTCGCGCGCTGAAGCGACACAAGTTTTCGTTCCCGCCGTCGTAATATGCGTTTGCGGCGAGCGGCGCCGCCAGCAGGTACGAGGGCGAGGGCACCATGATCGTCAGCAATCTCGAGATCATTCCGGGAAGGCGCGTTGCATCCCACCTTGGCATGGTCCAGGGCAGCACCGTGCGCGCGAAGCATGTCGGCAAGGACATCTTCGCCAGCCTGAAGAACATCGTCGGCGGCGAGCTCAAGGGCTACACGGAGCTCATGCAGGAGGCCCGTGAGGAGGCGATCGAGCGCATGACGCGGGAAGCCGAGTCGGTCGGCGCCAACGCGATTCTCAATGTGCGCTTCGCGACCACCTCGATTACCATGGGTGCGGCCGAGATACTCGCCTACGGCAGCGCGGTGAAGCTCGAAGAAGCCTGATCGGCATGGGTCAGTTCCTCGACCTGGCGCTGTTCCTGCTGTTGCTCGCGATCGGGTACGTGGCCGGACACGCGATCGAGCAGCGCCACTACGCTTCGATCCGGCGACGCGAGCGGCGCTACCGCGATGTGCTCGCATTCCCGATGCGCTTCGCTCCGGACAGCGTCACGGCGCAGCAGGCCTTCCTGGTGCACGGCACGGTGGTGGTGAGTGCGGATTACTTCAAGACGTTCGTCGCCGGACTGCGCAACCTCTTCGGCGGTCGCTTTCGTTCCTACGAAACGCTGCTCGAGCGCGCGCGCCGCGAAGCCGTGCTGCGCCTGAAGCAGGATGCGCGTGCAAGGGGCGCGCGGCTGGTGGTGTGCGTGCGCTTCGAAACGACGACTATTGCGAGCGGCTGGGCGCCCGCGATCGAGGTGCTCGCATATGGCACTGCGCTCGTCCCGCTCGGTGCCGACGCCCGTGCCCTGGCACCGATCGCCGGCCACGAGACCGCGGCGTCACGCTCGATCTCCCGGCCGGTGTGAAGATCGAGAACCGCCTCCCGGCCGAAGGCATCAACGCCTCGCGAGAACATCCGCTGAAGGAGTTCGCCTGGCTCGCAGGCGGGGCAATCGCGGTGGTGATCGCGCTGGTGGCCGCGGTGGCCTACGGCGCGCAATGGATCGCGCCTCGCGTCCCGTTCGCCTACGAGCTCGAGCTCACGCGCGGCTTGGAGCTTGCCCGCGCGCCGTCGAGCGATCAAGGGCGCGCCGTACAAGCCGAGCTGCAGGCGCTCGCCGGTCGCCTCGCGAACCGCATGGACCTGCCGCCCGGAATGACGATACGCGTCGGCTACCGCGAAAGCGACGTGGTCAACGCATTCGCCACCCTCGGCGGCCAGGTGGTTTTTTTTCGCGGACTGCTCGCCAAGCTCGACAGCGAGGATGCGGTCGCGGCCGTGATGGCGCACGAGCTGGCGCACCTCAAATATCGCCATCCGGCGGCTGCCCTGGGACGCGGCGTCGCGGTCGGCCTGATGCTGTCCGTGGTATCGGCGCAGCTCGGGCGCACGATGGGCGGCAACGTGCTGAGCCAGGTCGGCGTGGTGACGCTCCTGAGCTTCAACCGAGACCAGGAGCGAGCCGCCGACGAGGAGGCGTTGCGCGTACTCGCAGCCGAATACGGGCATGTCGGCGGCGCACTCGACTTGTTCGAAGCATTCATGCACGTGTCGAACGACCGGGCGCTGGGCGAACAAGCGATCCCGCAGTTTCTGCGTACGCACCCCATCAGCGCCGAGCGCCGGCAAAGCGCGCGCGACTGGGGACGGGCGAACGGCAAAACACCCGAGCAGCCGCGGCGTGCGTTGCCGCCGGCGATCGCTGCGGCTGTTGCCGCCGCCCCGCCTCCCGGGGCCGCAACCGAGGGCGGCAGGCCGATCGCCGATCGATGAACGCGTCAGCCGCTCAGAGCGGCTGCGCGCCTCGCGCCACGCTTTCGCTGGCGAAGTGGTTGTCTACGCACTCCTCGAACGCGATGCGAGTGCGAATGTAGCCCGCCGCGAGCATCGCCTCGCGTAACCACTCGACGCCTTCGCGGTGGAACACCGGGTCGGTGTTCCACAGCCCGATTGCCTTGTAGCGCTCGATGCACGCCGCGAGCCGCCTGGACGGCATCGACGGGAAATAAGGTCCGATTCTGGCCGCCAGCGCGGCACCGTCGTGAGATGCGATCCATCGCAGTGTCCGATGCATCGCGCGCGTCATGCCGGCCGCGACGTCGGGACTGCGCTCGAGGAATGCGCGGGTGGTGTTGAGGCTCGTATACGAGGTTGCCCCGCGCGCAGCCGCGGCATACCAGACATGGCCGGCACCGGACTCGACCAACTCCTCGGCGTACGGTTGAAACACCTGGATGACATCTGCATCACCGGCCGCAAGCGCCTGCGCGTTCTGCGCCATCGTCGCGGGCGCTGTGAGCTCCATCGCAGCCGGATCGATGCCGGCGTTGCGCAGATCGTACTGCAGACAGATCCAGGGCGTGGGTACCTCGGTGACGATGCCGAGCCGCTTGCCGCCGAGATCGCGCAGGCGAAACTGCGGCTGCGGCGTGCGCCCGACCAGAAAGAACGGGTCGCGCCCCACCACCTCGCAAAAGCCGACGTAGCCGCCGGCGCGATCGTGGTCGAGCGCCTTAAGAATGCGCAACGGCCCGCCCCAGGACACGTCGCCCGCACCGGCGTTGAGCGAAGCGAGCGTCGAGCCGGGGTCCGATGATGGCGTCATGCGAACCTCGACGCCTTCGGCGGCGTATGCGCCAAGGGCTTGTGCAGCGTAGAAGGGCGCGTAGAAGACCGCGCGGAAGTTCTCGATGAGCGTGACCATGACATGTCCCGGCGTTGCGGAAAGACGAGCATAAGCGATTCGAGCGGGCGGGGGCAGGGCGCGACCGCCCTTCCCGATCCGTAGCCGGGTCGCTATGATCCGTCCGCAGTAGCCGGCGCTGCGCTTACCGGAGCCTGATGACGATGCTCAGCCGCCCTCATCCCCAGCCCTTCTCCCGGAGGGAGAAGGGCGCTTGTCTTCTCTCTCCCTCCGGGAGAGACGCCACGATGGCGCATCGCGACTTGCGCCCTGGAACCTCGCGTGGCGCCTCTTCCCTCACCCCCAACCCCTCTCCCGGTGGGAGAGGGGAGCGTTGTGTGCCCGCGCG
>WYBJ01000140.1 GCA_011525945.1 Burkholderiaceae bacterium
AAATTGAGCGTTCCGGCTTCATCATCGGGCCCCCAGCGGCCCCAGTTCTTGCAGCGCTCGGCGATGCTGCGTAGGTGTTTCAGGTTGAATGGCTTCTCATCGTATCGGCGGGGCATCTTCGTTCTCCGTAGGTGGCTCGTTTCCCTGGTGCTACTGCGCGGTCCAGCCGCCGTCTATGACGAGGCTCGCGCCCGTCATCAGGCTCGCGGCCGGAGAGGCCGTGAAAAGCACCGCGTCGGTGACTTCATCGAGCCGCCCCAGCCGTCCCAGCGGAATGCGGCGCTCGACCCAGTCCTTGAAATCGGCATTGCGGAACATCGGCGCGGTCATCGGCGTATCGAGGAACGTCGGCGCGACCGAGTTCACGCGGATGTTCTGCGGCGCCAGCTCGATGGCAAGCGCCTTGGTGAGGCCTTCAATCGCGTGCTTGGTCATGCAGTACACGGTGCGATTCTCCGCGCCGACGTGGCCCATCTGAGACGTGATGTTGACGATCGCGCCGCCGCGCGCGCCGCGATCGGGCGCTTCCAGCATCTTGCGCACGGCCGCCTGCGCCACGATGAACATGCTCCTCACATTGAGATCGAGCACGCGCTCGAGATGCTCCTCGCTCACCCGCACGAACGGCTCCGGAATGTTCATGCCGGCGTTGTTGACGAGTACATCGAGCGTCGGAATAGCCTCGATCAGACTTCTCACAGCCGCAGCGTCGGTCACGTCGCACGGGCGCACGTGCGCGCGCCCGCCGTCGGCCCTTATCTCCTGCGCCGTCTGCTCGAGGTCGCTGCGCGTGCGCGCAACGAGCCACACCTCGGCGCCAGCTTGCGCGAGCCCGATCGCGGCGCTACGGCCGATACCGCGCCCCGCGCCCGTTACGAGCGCAACCCGCCCGTCGAATCGAAGACGTGCGGCCAAGTCCGGCATGGGAACCGATGCGCTCTCACGCGTGCTCGCGCTGCGCACCCAGACCGACGTTCTGCCCGCCATAGCGGCGCAGGCGCAGATCCGCCTGCTCCTTATGGCCCCAGAAGCGCTCGATCGCGCACAGGCGCGAGCAGTACTCGCCGACCGCGACGCTCGCCTCGGGCGTCACTTCCTGGTAAGTGCAGGTCTTCAGGAACTTGCCGACCCACAGTCCACCCGTGTAACGCGCAGCGCCGAGCGTCGGTAACGTGTGATTGGTGCCGATCACCTTATCGCCGTACGAGACGTTGGTCTCGGGCCCGAGGAACAGCGCGCCGTAGTTCCTCATGCGCTCGAGGAAGTAGCGCGGATTGCGCGTCAGCACTTCCACGTGCTCCGCGGCGATGCGATCGGCTTCGGCCACCGCTTCATCCAACGAGTCCACCAGGATGATTTCGCCATAGTCGCGCCAGGCGACGCTCGCGACATCGGCAGTAGGCAATACCTTGAGCTGTCGCTCGACTTCCGCCGGCAACGCTTCGGCGATCCGGCGTGAGGTCGTGAGACAAATCGCCGGGCTGGTCGGCCCGTGCTCGGCCTGGCCCAGCAGGTCCGTCGCGATCATTTCCACGTCGGCGCTGTCGTCGGCAATGACAAGTATCTCGGTCGGGCCGGCTAGAAGATCGATGCCGACGCGCCCGAAAAGCTGCCGTTTGGCTTCGGCGACATACGCATTGCCGGGCCCACACAACATGTCGACCGGCGCGATCGATTGCGTTCCGAGCGCCATCGCCGCGACAGCCTGTACGCCGCCGAGCACGTAGATTTCGTCTGCGCCGCCAAGCACCATGGCCGCGATGGTTTCGGCGTGCGGTCTGCCCTGATTCGGAGGCGTGCACGCGATCACGCGCCGCACGCCCGCCGCGCGTGCAGTCACGATGCTCATGTGCGCGGAGGCGACCATCGGATAGCGGCCGCCCGGCACATAGCAGCCCACACTGTCGACCGGAATGTTCTTGTGCCCGAGCTTCACCCCCGGCAAGGTCTCGACCTCGATGTCGCGCAGCGCAGCGCGCTGGTGCTGCGCGAAAGCGCGAATCTGATCCTGCGCGAAGCGGATATCGGTTATCGTCTGCACCGGAACCTGCGCCACGATGTCGTCGAGCTCCCCCTTCGAAAGCCTGAAGCTCGCCGGCGCCCAGCCATCGAATTTCTCCGAAAGCTCGCGCACCGCTGCATCCCCGCGCTTCTTGACGTCGTCGAGTATGCCCTCGACCGTCCGACGCACTTTGAGCTCGAGCTCGTCGGTGACTGCCGCGTCTACGCGTCGCTTGAGTACGGTTGCCATGACATTCTCCTCGTCGGTTACTCCGGCCGTATGCCAGAAGCTTTCAGGACGTTACTCCATTTTCTCGTGCTCGGCGCGCATGAACTGCGGCGATCGCCGGAATCTCCGGCGCGCCGCTGGAGCGCTCGGCACTGGTTACGCCGCGCGCGCGGATGCGTCCGCTGCGGGTGTGCGGGAGCGCGCTGAGAATGTTGCCCGCCATCACCGGGACGTGACCTGCGACCACGTCCGTGAAGGCGGGACCGGAACCTTGGTACGGCAGAAAGTCGACAACGCGCGCATAGGCGTCGAGGTCGACCTTGTTGTCCGGCGTGAACGGTGTGACCGGAACGTGGATGATGCCCGGCGGGATTGCTGTAAGCGATGCGGTCATCGATCAGAACCCTTCCCGCCATCCGCGCGGCTCGCGACGCATGAACGGCATGCTCGCGATCTCCTCGGCAAGTGTGTCCTGTTGCGCCTGCGTGAGGCCTCGCACTGGCGCGCGCGGCTCGCCGCAATCGCGCCCCATCGCGCGAATCGCACCTTTGAGTCCCGCAAATCCCGCGGACTTGATGGCGTAATGGAGCGCGGCGAGCTCTTCCTGCGGTTTGCGCGCTTCCATGAACTGCTGCCGCGCGCAGAGCTCGTGCACCTCGCGCACGAGCCTGGGCGCGATACTCGCGAGCGGCGAAACCGCGCCCGTGGCGCCGATCGCCGCGGCCGGCAGGATGTAGTCGGCTGCCGGCAGGAGCTGGAAATCGGACCGGATGCGCCGTCCCATCGAGAGCACTTCGGTCATGAACACCCAGTCCATGTTCGTATCGAACAGGCCAGTCACATTCTGCGCCCGCTCGATCACTTTCAGCGCGATAGACGACGTGAGCGGTGTGCCGACGTCTTCCACCGGCGGGCTGCACATGAAGAAAGGCAGTCGCGTCGACGTTGCGACCTGCACGATGTGCTCGGTCACCGTCGCGGTCGTGGGATGCCAGAAATACGGCGGATGCGATGCGATCGCCGCGGCGCCGACATCCTGCGCGTAACGCGCGCGGTCCACGGCAATGCCGGTGCCCGCATCGCTGACGTGTGCGATCACGGGTACGCGGCCTTTGACGTGCTGCACCGCGAACCGGATGAGCTTGCGGCACTCGACATCGCTCAAGCTCACGTCCTCGGCGTGCGGCATCGGCAGGGCGAGGCCGTCCGCGCCGTTACCTAGGTGAAACTCGAGCAGTTTCTCGTACGCGTCGAAGTCGATGCTCTGATCGCTCTTGAATGGCGTGACGGGCGCGTGCACGAGGCCAGGTTTGAAGGTAGTCATGTCGGTGTCTCGCGGAGTGTTACCAGCCGTGCGGCTCGCTGTTGAGGATGTCGAGGGCTTCCAGTTCTCTGCGCAGGAACTCGATACGCTCCTGGGACGCGGTCGGAAGCGGCAGGCGGGTCGGACCGACCGGACGGCCCATGAGCGTCATCGCGCCCTTCAGAGAAGACGGGTACTGGTCCTTGAAGAGCCACCACAGTCGCGACACCTTGTACTGGCATTCGCGCGCCTTCTCCCAGTCGTGCGCGGCAAGAGCGGCATAGAACGCGTTGCAGAAGCGCGGTGCGATCGCGCCCGACAGCGAAGATGATCCGCAAGCCCCTAGAGGAAACGCGGGAAGCAGGTGCTCGACACCGATGATCACCGCGAAGTCCCGTTTCATCCCGAGGGCGACGCGCGAGATCTGAAGGAATTTCTCGCTGTGGAAACCGGCCTCCTTCATGCCGACGTAGTTCGGCAAGGTCTCGATCAGGCGCCGCACCAACGGCCCGGTGAATTCAACGCCTTCTCCATTGCGCCACGGCGAGTTGTAAGTGACCACCGGAAGCGCGGTGGAGGTTCCGATGCGCATCACCGAATCGTAGATCTCTTGTTGTGACGGGCGCCGGCAGTAGGGAGAGATTACGACGATCGCGTCCGCGCCGATGCTCTCGGCGTGCCGCGCGAGGTCGATCGTGTCCTGCTCGGAAAGCGCGGCGACAAAGATCAGCACCGGGACACGCTTCGCCACTACCCTCACCATGATCTCGGCACCGAGCTTGCGCTCCGGGATCGTCAAGTCGAGCGACTCGGATTTGTGATAGGGCCACGTCATCGCGGGCGCGCCGTGGCGGACATGGAAGTCCACCATCTTTTCGAACGTCGGCACATCGAAGCTGAAGTCATCCTTGAACGGCGTGACCGGCGCTTGCATGATGCCTTTGAGGGAAAGCGGCATATCGGATTGCTCCGTTCTCCAGGTCGGTTCCGAATGAATTGGCGCTCCGCGCGTTTTCTTGCAGCCGGTTCGAGCGCGCTTCATTGTTCAGAATCAATTCAATTCAATTGAGGACGATGTGAGCCTCTTTCGCGACTTTCTTCCACTTGGCTACGTCCATGCGGAGCCGATTCACGAATTCCTCCGGCGGGCCGCCGGCGACTTCCACGCTTTGGTCTTCCATCCACTTTTGAACCGTCTCCGAACGCAGAATCTTGGCGACTTCGCGGTTCCACAGCATAACGATATCCTTGGGTAGGTCCTTCGGCCCCCACAGGCCGTACCAATGAACCACCTCGTACCCAGGCACCGTTTCCGCGATAGCAGGCACATCCGGCAACGCACGTACACGCTTGGCGGTCGTTACACCTATCGGCCGCAGGCGGCCGGCCTTCGCGTGCGGGAGAACGGCTATCAGGCTGTTCACGCTCCCGCTGACTTCCCCGCCGACCACACCGATCATGGCCGGGCCGCTACCTTTGTACGGAACGATGGTGTAGGTCGCTCCGGATTGCAGCTTGAACAGTTCACTCGCGAAGTGGTCCATTCCGCCATAGCCGACCGATGCCATGCTCACTTTGGTCGGATTCGCTTTCGAATAATCGATGAACTCGCGGACACTCTTGACCGGAAGTGATGGATGTACCGACAAGACCAGGGCCGTTGTCCCGATCAGGATGATCGGAGTGATGCCCGTCACCGGATCGTACGGCAAATTGCGCACCGCAGCGTTGGTGGCGTAGCTGGCGGTGACCACGATGAAGGTGTAACCGTCGGGGGCAGCACGCGCCGCGATGCCGGCGCCCAAATCCCCGGCCGCACCGGGCCGGTTGTCGACCAGGACCTGCTGCCCCAGCAGCGCACTCATCGGTGCTCCGATCATACGCGCAAGGATGTCGGATGAACCACCGGCAGCGAATGGCGTGAGCAGGCGGATCGGCTTGGTGGGATATTGCGACTGTGCGTGCACTGCGGCGGTGAACGGCAGGGCACATGCGACGGCCGTGCTCAGTACGAGGTTCTTCATCGAACGCATGCTCGGAGCTCCTTGGCGATGGCGGTGCTGGTCAAGTCTCGGGGCTGCTGCAACTTCGTGAGCGGATCGGTCAAGGTCACCAAGCCCGCGGCTCGGTAGCCATGAACGGCATGGCCTTCAACTGGGCCTGGAGCTCGTTTCGAGACGCCGCGCCCAGCGACTTCAGCGGGCCGCGCGGATCGCCGCAGTCGCGCCCCAGCAACCGCAGCGCCGCTTTGAGATCGGCGACTTTCGCTTTGCGCGTCGCCTGGAACAAGCCCGCGAGATCCTCTTGCATTCGGCGCGCTTCCAGGTAAAGCTCTTTTCTACAGAGCTCGTACATCTCGCGGATGCGCTTCGGTGCGACGGCGGCGAGCGGCGCGAAGGTATCTAGAGGTGAGAAAAGAAAAGGCCTCGACGCGAGAAAACCGGGACCAGCCGTGACTATTAGGGAGTAGGCGAAACCGAAAATAGAAACGACCGTTTCGATTTTGAGGATAGATTCGCGCTGCGCCTCGGGTTGCAGTTCGCCCTGCGCATCGCAGCTGATGTCGAAGCATCGCGGGGGTCATGTCGTCCAGGGCGACGGCGCAGCTTCTCCAGTTCATCACGCACGTCTTTATCCTCGGCCTTGATCTCGATGCGATCGGTGGGCATACTGGTTTGTGAGTTGACGGGAGCGCGAAGCGGACTGGCGCCGAGAGCCGATAGTCCGTGGACAGCCGCCGTAGGTGTCCGGCCCCTACGTTCGCGGGCGACCTCCCGTCAATTCCCTTCCTCCTTATCCCGTTTATAGAGCAGCGCACCCTCGCGGAATCGATTCAGATCGCGATCGCGCCCTTGTATAACATTCCAAAGGAGCGAGCCGTCGCGGTTCTCGCGCACAATAACTCCGAGATCGTATTGACCGGTGAAAAGCACCCGATGTAGCGTGGGCGCAGTGGGATGAAGCGCGTGCGAAGCCGGATGATGCACCCAGCGATGCGCGCGCGGGCGCTGGAATCATCCGCGCGATCGCCGGGCAATATACCTGGCGCGATTACGGCCATCCGCTACGATTTCCTCCCGCACGTCGTAGAGAAGCGCACGGATCTGCGCGAACGCTTCGCGCGCTTCGTCGAGCCCACCCTCACCCAGCCCTTGGGAGGTGTGGCTTACGCGCTTACGCAGATGGGCTACCGCAAGCGGGCTCGAGCTATGTCGAGGAATTCGCGCGCCCCGATCGGCCTGGCGCTGAACCTCGCTGGCAATCAAGAACAAACTATCCGGGACCAAAAAGCCAAACGACCGTTTCGATTTTCCTCCACCGAGAAACTTGGCCCCCTATTTTCCTCCCTTCCGCCCCCCCTTTTTGCGAGGCGCAGCAGACTCTGAAGGGTCAAACGAAACATCGCCCGGCTGGCGCCGGCCGATGGCGCGCCGGCGAAGCGCAATCAATCGCTCAGCCTCCTTCATCGCAGCCTTCCTGAGCGACTCCTCGTCCGGCGATTCGAAGACCAGGTTATAGAGGTACGCGGCCGACACTCCGAAGCCGAACAGGCTGATGGCGTCGGGTGCGAACTCATGCAGGCTCAACCGTAGGCCATTCTGCTCTACAACCGAAGATAGAGCCCCGCACACTGCGCTGAAGATGGTCTCATCGACCCTGTTGGTGGAGGCCCTGGGGCTACCCTCGTTCGTCAGCAGCCAATCAATCGAAGCGCCATGCGCGCGCGCGAATGCCACCAGCTCGGTGATAGGCACCGTACTCCGCTTGCGCCAATTCGCGACAGAGTTGTGCTCCTTACCGAACAGGCGAGACAACTCAGCATCGGACTTTACGCCCGCGACCTGCTTTGCTCGATCGAGGATGCCGTGGGCGTCGAGCGATGCGGGTAGTTGTGGCCGATTCGGTGTAGAAATGGTCATTTCGACTTGACATGTAGTCATAAAGACTCGATCATCATCATTACGACTCAATTCGTAGGCGTTACGATGAATCCTTTCGACATTATCGCCGAACTCCGCAAGCGCGGTTACACCCAGACCCGCCTCGCTCGTGAGCTTGAAACGAAAGCGAGCTGCGTCGGCAACGTGATTCATGGCCGGCACAAGTCGCTGCGTACCGCAAAGTACGTGGCCGGTCTGCTCGGGAAAGAAGTCGATGACCTGTGGCCGGGCAAGTACGACTACTGCGCGAAGCGTTCAACGGTGGTCACTCCGATCGAGCTCGATTCCGTGACCACTGTATCCCGGCCCGTCGCTGCCGCACAGGGGCAATAGCCGAATCTGTTTGGAACCCCACCGAGCAATGGCAACCGCGACCGCCAAGCAGCGCAACGCACGCTCGATCAGCGAGGCGATGCAACTCTGCCTGGAGCACGCGCGCACGAAGCGCAATCTCTCAGTCGAACGCGTCGCCGATCGCGTCGGCCTCGCCAATCATTGGGTGCTGTACAAGTGGATGGAATCGGGGCGCTTGCCTGCGGTGCTGATCCGCTCATTCGAATTTGCGTGCGGGGCGGACTACATCAGCCGCTTCCTAGCGCATTCCGCGGGCAGCTTGTTCGTTCGCATTCCGACAGGGAAGCAAACAGACGCGAAGGAGCTGGCAGCGCTCCAGCGCCTGTTGAATACCGTCATGTCCCGGCTGCTGGAGTACCGCGACGGCGAGGCGACGGCCGAGGCAGCGCTCGCCGAACTGCTCAAGGGCATGGAAGCGCTCGCGTATCAACACGGCCAGATCGAAAAGGCGCGCGTGCCCGAGCTCGATCTCGACGGCGGTGCATCATGAAAACCTCGCCCGCCGCTCGTGCCGCAGAGCTGATCGCCAAGGCGACCGACAGGCTACCGTCCTCGACCGCCCTCGAAGCGCTGCGCCGAGCGTTCGATCGCACACTGCAGCGCGCGATCAGAGCGGCCGGCGCAACTTCCGGCACGCGTGGCATCAATCTCCAGCCCAGAGCTGGCATGCGATCGAAAATCGACCGCCATCCAGAGATGAAAGCCTATATCGACGATCTGCCGACATACCTCACGATTGCGGAGCTCGCGCGAGAGCTCCGAGGGCGGTTCGGCGAGATCGCACCTGGACGTTCGGCCGTGCATCGCTACCTTCAGCGGCAGGCAGGCTCACGCGACCGCTGATCGGAGGACACCATGCCCAGGAAAACAAACCAGGATCGATTCGCAGACAGCAAGCACCAGGCAACGGCCAAGGTCGTCGCCGTCGTGCAGGCCCTGGGCGAGCCGGATTTCGAGCCGAAGGCGCTGCTCGTCATCGCGAAAGCCGTTCATCTGCCTCGCGCGGTCGTGTGGCGAATTCTCCGGGCGTTGCAGGAATCGGGGTGGGCGAAGTTCATCGAGCCGGCCGAGGCCTGGCAGCTCGATGCGAGCTTCACGCGCTTTTGCTTCAGCTTCCAGCGGTCGATCGACATGCGCAGGCAAGAGCTCGACGACGAGGTCGATCGCATGACCGGGAGAACATTGAAATGACACCACAAGACGCACAAGTCCAGGACTTCGCACGCGACCCGCTGGCTACGATGCCCGGCTGCGTGCTGCTGGCCAATGGTGAGCGCCGGCTATGGGCGCGGATGACCGAGCAAGAGCGCCGCGACTACCTCGCCGAGGGTCGGCGCGCTCGGGCCGCAGCCAATGCGCACAAAAGCGAAACGGTCGTTTCTAAAACATCGCCGTGTTCGGCGATTTGACGCGGGAATGCCTCAAAACTGAAACGATCGTTTCTAAAACACCGGCGGACCCGCCGATTTGAACAGGAGCAGGGCCGAATGAGGCGAACCGAATCACCAAAGGACGCAGCCGGGCAAGCCGGCCAAGCGCTGCGGCAGGCTGAGCAGCGCCATGCGATCGCCGTGGGCAACCAAGCGATGGAGATTTCCGCCCGACTCCCCATCGCGATCAATCTGCTGAACTCGATCGAGGTCCAGCTCCCTGATGGGGTTCCGGAGCTCTGGCAGATGACCACGCAGCACTTGAGCCGGACGGCCGTCCATAAGGCGATCGCCGGTCTGGCGCTACTGAAGCTCAAGGAAATGGTCGGTCACGGCCGTTTCATCCCGGCGCTCGAAGAGAGGGATATCCCTCAAAGCACGGCGAAGGAAGCGATGGCCGTCGCGACGTTCTTGCTCCGCATGCCTGAAAAGGCTCGCGAGAAGCTTGCACCCATCGCCGGCACAAAGCTACTCGAGCTCGCAAAGCTGCCGCAGGAATCGCTGGACGAGCTGGCCGAGCGTGAGCTGTTCGACGGCAGGCCGCTCGACGAGCTGTCCCGGCTCTCCGTGCGCGAGCTCAAGGAGCGGGTCCGCAAGGACAAGGAACGCGCGCAGCTCAAGATCGATGGGCTGAGTAAGGATCTCGACCGCACGCGCGACGAGAATGCCGAGCTGAAACTGAAGGTCGCGGACCTGCAATTGCTCCGCGCCGGCGATGACGACGAGGCAGTTGCCCTGCGTCGTTTTGCTGAAATCGAGGAGACGGTGAGCAGCGCACTGATCGCGATCGTCGGCAGCAACCTCGACAAAGCGACGCCTCAAG
>WYBJ01000141.1 GCA_011525945.1 Burkholderiaceae bacterium
CTCGCCAGGTGTCCAACCTGGCTGCGGTTCGCTTCGCGTCTGGCGTCGATTTCGACACTTTTGCCACTCGTGGCGTCGCGAGCATCAAGAACATTGTTGCAACGACTTCTGACTCGGGACACTAGGGCTTCAGCCCCGCGCTCTTCGCGACCTTGGCCCAGATGGCGATCTGGTTTTTCATCAATGCGGAAAACGCCTCCGGTGCGCCGGGACGCGGATCGATCAGCATGGCGTCGAAGCGCTGCTTGATATCAGGGGTCTGTAACGCCTTCACCAGCGCACCGTTCAGGACGGTGATGATTTCCTTCGGCGTTGCCGCGGGCACCAGCAGACCGATCGCGGGATCGGTTTCCGATTTCGGCAAGCCGGCCTCCGTCATCGTCGGTACATCCGGCAGCTTGGCCACACGCTGATCGGCCGAAATGGCCAGTCCCCGCAGCTTGCCGCTCTTCAGGTGCGGGACGGCGGCCGTGATGCCGATGAACATGAGATCCACGTGCCCGCCGATCACGTCGGTCATCGCGGGGCCGGCGCCCTTGTAAGGGACGTGCAGCATGTCGATCCCGGTGTCGGCCTTGAAGAGCTCCGCGAACAGATGCAGCGGGCCGCCGCTACCCGAGGAAGCATAGGTCAGCTTGCCGGGATGGCGCTTCGCGAGCGCGATCAGCTCCTTGACCGAGCGCACCGGCAGGGCAGGATTGGTGACCAGGAGCGTGTAGCCGGTGGCAACCTGACCGACGGAGGCGAAGTCCTTGATCGTGTCGTAGGGCAGCTTGGCCACGCTGGGCGCGATCATGAAGGCCGAGCCCATGAAGAGCATGGTGTAGCCGTCGGCTGCGGCTCTGGCGACGTGATCCGCACCGATAGCACCCGCGGCACCCGGGCGAAAGTCGATGATGACGGGATGGCCGAGAAACTCCGCCATCTTCTGCCCGATCGTGCGCGAAATCGCATCGTAGGGACCGCCGGTCGAGTAGCCCACCACGATGCGTACCGGGCGGCTGGGAAACGATTGCGCGTATGCCTGGCCTGCGCTCGCCGCGACCAGTAGGGCGAGCAGGATCAGTCGAGATAGCTCACGTGCGCTTGAGTACATCCCGTTCTCCCTTTGTGGTGTCGACGCACACTGACTGGACGCTAGCGATAATTCTTGCTAGTGTCAATTTTTGTCGATAAAAGATTCGGCGATGATTCAGCCGCCATCAGCCGGCGCACGCTCGAAGCCACACCGCGCAACTGGTGCACGAACGGCTCGAAGCGCAGCAAGCGCGAGCACGGCATTCACGCTCAAACGAAGAGGAAGAATGAGATGAACGGACCACTCACCGTACACACCGGAGGCACCGAAACGCAGCTTCCGGCCGCTTTTCGCTGGCGGGGCGGAAAACGCATCGCGGTTTTCTTTCGCATGGCCGGCCTTCGAGAACTGGTACGACGACAAGTGGCTCGGCGTGAGGCCGTTGGGCAGTGCGCTCGCATCATCACCCGCCGGCGCCGTGCAACGGCGACCGTCCTCGCTTGTGCGGCGCTTGCCTTCGCGGGCAGCGCTTGGGCGCAAGCTTTCCCTACCCGGCCGATCCGGCTGGTGATCGGATTTCCCGCCGGCGGGACAATCGACGGGCTCGCGCGAACGATTGCGGCCCAGGTCGGAAGTCAGGTCGGCGGCAACGTCGTGGTCGACAACCGCGGCGGCGCTAACGGCATGATCGCTACCGAAATTGTCATCAAGGCGCCGCCGGACGGCTATACGCTGCTGTTCAGTCCGCCCGCGCTCATCGTCAACCAGATCCTCGGCAAGGCGCGCTACGACGTATTGCGAGACCTCGTTCCGGTCGCGAATACGGGGCTCGGTGAAGGCTCACTTCTGGTGGTACATCCCTCCGTTCCCGCCAAGAGCGTGCAGGAACTGATCGCGCTCGCCAAGGTGAAGTCACTCACCTACGGAACGCCCGGGATCGGAAACACGCAGCATCTGGTGTCCGAGATGTTCAACATCCGCGCCGGGACCAGGCTCGTGCACGTGCCCTACAAGGGTATCGCACCGGCCGTGACAGGTGTGGTGAGCGGAGAGGTGAATCTGCTGTTCGGCCCCCCGGCCATCATCGTCCAGCATATCAAGGCCGGCCGGCTGCGCGCGCTGGCCTTTACCGGCGAGAAGCGCTGGAACCTGATGCCGGAGCTGCCCACGGTTGCGGAATCGGGGCTGCCCGGTTTCAAGACCAACGGCGCATGGCAAGGGATTTTCGCTCCCGCGAAAACGCCGGCGGACATCATCACCCGCCTGCATGCGCAGATTGCAGCGGCCGTCGAGGTACCCAAGGTGAGGGACTTCATCCTCGCCGCCGGCTATGACCCCGACGCCAGCGACAGCGCGCAATTCCGCTCCTTGATCGAAGCGGACTTCAAGCGCTATGCCGATATCATCCGCATTGCGGGGATCAAGCTCGAGTAGCTTTGCGCCGTGCGCGCGAGCCTCGGCTCGCTACAGCGCGGGCCTCGAGTCGTCCCTCAAGGGCGGCACCTCGAACGCGTTCACGACCAGGCTCATCAGACCGATGTAGCCGGCAGTCCCGGCCAGCTGCACCGTCGCCGCGATGCCGAGCTTCTGCAGCGTGGCCTGATAGGTGTCTTCGGCGACGTGATGGTTGCCGCGCAGGAGCTGGCGGCAGAAGTCGATTGTGGCGCCATGCTCGCCCGCGACCCGGGCGAGCGCTTCGCCGCGCTCGAGGGCCTCGATGAGCGCGCTGTCCACGCCATCCAAGCGGGCGCGACGCACGCTCGCGTCCCAGGCATAGTTGCAGTCAAGCTCGCGTGCCGCGATGAGGCAAGCCACCGATTGGACCGTCGGCGGCATGACCCAGTGGTAGAGCGCGAGATCGCCGATGTTGGCGATGCGCGCCGCGACATCCGGCGAGTGCAGCAGCGCCTGGAATGCGCCCGAGAGCCAGCCGCGCGTAAGCACGATGCGATCGACGAAGTGCTGGTGCTCCGGGGCGACGTCATCGTGTCCGGCGAGCAACGCGATGCGCGGCGTGGCGCTCGTGCCCGAGAGCGGCGGTGGCACACGCCCGGGTGCATCGTCGCCGCGCCACGGTGTACCGCGGACCGGCAAGGGCGCAAAGCGCCTGCACTTAGCGCCATCTGTTCGGCCGTCATCTCGATCTCGAAGGCATTGAGCGGCAGCGCGATCAGTGTGAAGTACCCGATCGTCACCATCAGATCCACCGGGCCGTGCAGGCCGGAATGTTCCAGCGCGGTTTTGAACGTCGCAGCGCTCACGCGATGATTGCCCGAGACGAGCTGGTCAAAGAATTCGGAGACGAGCCGGTCTTCCGCCGTCAGTTGGCGCAGGGCCCTGCCCCCACGCACGTCGTTCACCAGAAAAGACTCACGATCCAGTCGTCTTCGAGACGGCGCACCTGTCCTTGCAGGTAGACCTCGGGCTGATTCGGATCGAGCACCGGCGCTGCGAGATCGCCCTCTGCAAGCGGGACCTTCCGGGCGATGTTGCCCTTCGGATAGCGCTTCCACACCACCGCGGGGTTGCCCTTCTCAGTCGTGAGCGTCTCGCTCTTCTCGCCCAGGTATCGTCTCCAGCGCGCCGTGACAAGAAGCTGCTCGGCTTGCCCATCGACGGTGCAGGTGAGTCCGATCGAAGAGGGGAACAACGAATCCGCGGCGGGCGGAGTGTCGTCGGTTGCGCCGTCCTCTCCCGACGCCTCGCCGTCCTCGGCCAAGGCATCCATCTCGGCGGCCGGGATGAGCTTGTTCTTCGCAGCGAGCATGCCGATCAGATAGCGATCGCGCGGTCGCTCGTCGAACTCTTCCACGGGACCGCCCCGTGGACCGAGCAGCTCTTTGACGACCAGGGATTGCAGCTCGGTGCGAAGCTGGCGCGGGCTACGCAGTCGCTGCGCAAGAAGGCCCGCCTGGGCGTTTGGTGAATTGGAAACCTGGTCTTGTGCCATGCACGCTCCTAAACGCCTCTTGATCTCCATCCAGGCACGATCGACGCGGCTACGAGACAATAGAAAGCATATAACAGGGCAGGCTGGGTAACAGTCCGGGAGGACTGCACCGATCGTTGAACAAGGACTTCGTTGGGCTAATTCGTCAGCGGCAAGCCAGCTCACGCCAGCTTGATGCCCGCCGCCTTGAACGCCGCTTGCAGCGGGCCATCGCCGCAAGCGACGGGCAGCCTCAACTCCAGCGCGAGGGCGAGATAGCATGCGTCGTATGACGTCAGACTGTAGCGCTGAGCGAGATCGAGCAAGTCCGATAGCGCCAACCCAGTATCGTGCAACACGGGCTGCATCCGATCCAGGATATCGATGGCAGTGCGGCCCGCTTCGATCGACATGGCGCCGCGTCGAGTCAGCGAACGAATGACGTTCACGACCTCCGATCGCCACAGCGTCGGCGCGTGATAAGGCTCGCGTTTGGCACGCAGCCGCAAGCGACGGCTGTAGGCCGTAGCTTGCCTGCCCACCACCCATCCGATGGCGACGGACGCGTCGAGGATGAATGCCACTACCGGCGCCCTTCCTCGATCAAAGCGCGAATGTCCACCGGCTCCTTGAGCTTGACGCGCCTGCGAAAGGCCTCGGCCTCGTCCAGGACAGCCGAACGATCCCAATCGACCGCCTTGGCGGGTACCAGCTTCGCAACAACGCGGCCACGCTTGGTGATTACCGTGGGCTCTCCCCTCTGTGCGCGTTCGACGATTTCCGAGAACCGCGCCTTGGCGTCGTATACGCTCATGCTTCCCACGAAAGTCTCCTGACTAGTCAGCTTGGTCAGTCTAAGGCATTGGTACGGGTAGGGCAATTTCTCCGGTGGCCGATCCAGTCCCGCCATAGCTCTGCCGGTCGATTGTCCGTTCGAGCCAAGTTTGTTCAGATGCCCGAATACGGCACGGGGTCCACCGGACGCGCCATGGCATCGCCAATCGAAATCGTCATCGACATTAGGAGACACAAGATCGACCTCGCTGATCCGGAACCCATCTTCGACAGTCCCATGATCACGGTGGAAGACACCCGCGCACCGTATGGCGAGCCTCGCCTGCGAAGTCTCGGATCGTGGGGTAATCGAGTCGTCTTTCTAATCTGGACGCCGCGCGGTGATGAAACCGCGCATCTCATATCTCGCCGCTATGCGAACCGTACGCAAACCGAAGCCTACTTCTCGGCTGTCTAGTCCCAAGGCGGTGGTCGTCGCGAAGGTGGCGACCGCAGCAAGAAAAGGCCGTGCAATCGATTGGAACCGGGGTACCGTCACGCACGGCGGCGGTGTGACGGCGACCATCCAAGCACTTCGACGCACGCGCTGGCCGAACAAGAACCCGACCAAGGAGCAGGTCGCCATCCGCTTCGATCGCGATGTTCTGACGCCTTTTCGGTCGGACGGTCCGGGGTGGCAGACTCGCATCAATGATGCGCTGAAGGAATGGCTTGCCGCCAGAACACGAAAGGCTAAAGTCCGTCGCGTTCATACCGATCGCTAATCCGACCGCGGAAATTTGGATGGGAACCCAATGAGTGCGGTTGCCATTATGACGACAGCGGCCTTCGATGACCCGGATGGAAGCCGGCATCTGCGCTTGGCTCGTTATGACCACACGACTACGATACCTGACAATCTCTTTGCCCCGACGCGACTGTGCTCACCCCGCATTCATAGTTGCGCCGCACGAACCTGATGCCGACCGTCAACCCCGAGATCCTGGCCTGGGCCCGAAACGCCGCGGGCCTCTCGCTCGACGCGGCAGCGCAGAAGCTTGGCATCCAGCCGGCCAGCGGCGTTTCTCCAACCGAGCGACTGGCCGCGCTGGAGGAAGGGAGCGATCCGCCATCGCGCCCCATGCTCGTAAAGATGGCGCACCATTACCGGCGCCCGCTTCTTCTGTTTTACATGGCCGCCCCCCTCGCATCGCCGATCGGGGAAGGGATTTCCGCACCTTGCCGCAGCGCGATTCGAGCGCAGAGAACGCGTTGCTCGATGCGTTGAGATGCGACGAAACTGCACGCCAAAGCATGGTGCACGCGAGGCGCGGCTTTGCGGGCAGGTAGCGGAAGCGGGCGTGTATCTAGGGCTCAGCCGAAGCTGAGAGTCGGCGGAAGCGGCGCAATATTCAGTGATGTCAGCCGCTTGGCAGCATCTGGGGTGGGTTCGGTGAGCTGCCAGACCGTCGCGTGAGGGCTCAACAATTGCGCCAGCGGGATGCACTCGATGTCGTCACGGAATGCGTTACTCCGAATTCGCGGACGTCGAAGTCGCATGATCCAGCTCAATCCGGCGCCGAGCGGGCAATGACATCAATTCGAGCGGGATGTACTCTAGCGAGCGGCGGTGGTTCGCGTACTCGGATCACGCCGATGCATCGAGAAAGGGTCGGGACATGCTCAGGAAACTGTTGACGCTGTGCGCGCTGCTGGCGACCGGTCTGGTCTACGCTCAAGGCAATTACCCCACCCGGTCCGCATGATCGTGCCCTGGGCACCTGGACAAGCCACCGATCTCGTTGGCCGCGTGATCGCGGCGCGTTTGTCGGAACTCTTCGGCCAACAAGTCGTCGCCGACAACCGCGCTGGGGCCGGAGGCACCATCGGCACCGGTCAAGCCGCCAAGGCGCCGCCAGACGGCTACACCATTCTCGCCGCGTCGAGCGGGCCGGTCACCATTGCGCCGCTGCTGCAGAAAGTTCCTTACGTCGCGGAGAAAGATCTCGCACCGGTCGCCCTCACGGGTCGCTCGCCTTACATTCTCGTCAGCGCCCCATCTTTTCCGGCCAGGCCCGCGCGCGAGTTCGTGACGCTCTTGAAGAGCAATCCCGGCAAGTACACATTCGCTTCGTCGGGTGCAGGCGCGACGGCGCACCTGATCGCTGTCCGGCAGACGCATTCCGCCGCTACCTGGCCGAGCAGACGGCGCGGTTCGCCGACATCATCAAGCGCGGCAATATCAAGCTCGAATAGGCTCGAGCGAGCCGTTCCCTCGCCCTTTCCCGCTGCCTTGCCAGCGAAAGACTCGTGTCAAGCACGCAGGCGAGTGCAACCTATTCCCCCACGCTGCCGATCGATCACGGCAGCTTGATGCCGGCGTGAGGCACCCCGCGCTCACCCCCCGCCTCTTTCAAGGGAAAGGAGCGACGCACCCTCGAAAAGCGTGTTCGCCTCGCCCAACTCCGGATAACCGGGCTCATCGGGGTCAGAGCGAAACCGATCGTCGATCGGTATCGGCAGCGCACGGATGGTCCGACCGTCGTGGGTTGACGTGCGCGCAAAGACGCCGCGCGCGGTGAAATGCGGATCGCGCAACGCTTCCTCGATCGAAACGACGATCGAACAACAGACGTCCTTGCCGCTAAACGCTTGCGTCCAGTGCTGTGCGGTGTGTGCACCGATGCACTTCGCCACTTCACTTTTCGTCGCCGCTTCCCGCCCGACATCGTCGCGGAAGCGATCATCGAGCCCAATCGATTCGCAGAACGTGTCCCAGAACTTCTGCTCTAGGGGCGCGGCGGCCAGATACTTGCCATCTGCCGTGCGATAGATGTTGTAGCGCGGGCTGCCGCCGCTGACGAGCTCGCCGCCCGGGCGGGGCCACTGCCCGGCCACCTGGCCGTTGCCGATCGCCCAGTACATGAACGCGAACAGGTTGTCCGCCATCGCGATGTCGAGCTTGCAGCCCTCGCCGGTGCGATCGCGCTCGCGCAGGGCGAGCAGGATATTGATGACGGTCGGATACGTGCCGCCGGCGATGTCGGCGACGAGCGCGGCCGGTACGACCGGTGCGCCATCGGCGCCGGCGGCGAGCGCGAGCAGGCCCGACTCGGCCACGTAGTTGAGATCGTGCGCGGCGACATCGGCCTTGGGCCCCGCCTGGCCCCAGCCGGTGACGGCGCAATAGACGATCTTCGGGTTGATCGTACGCAGCGCATCGTAGCCAAGACCGAGGCGGTCCATGACGCCTGGCCGGAACTGCTCGATCACGACATCGGCGGACGCGATCAGGGGGTGCAATCGGTCCACCGCGCCCGGCGCCTTCAAATCGATCGCGATCGAGCGCTTGCCGCGGTTGAGCAACGCGAAGTTGACGCTGTCCGGGCCGAACTTCGGCACGTACGAGCGCATCTCGTCGCCGCGCCCGGGGCGTTCGATCTTGATCACTTCGGCGCCCGCTTCCGCCAGGAGCAGGCTCGCCATCGGGCCCGGCAGCAGCGTCGAGAAATCCAGTACGCGGATGCCGGCAAGCGGCGGGCGACGTTCAGTCGGTGGGTTGGTCAAGCTTGCGCTCCGTCCATTCCTGCGTCCGCGCGGCCGCGAGCGTTCGGCGCTTCGCCACCTGGGCGCGGCGCGCCGGCGCGTAAGCCGTATCGCCGCTGGCCTCGTACAGCGCCTGGGTGACATCGTAGTGGTGGTGCAGCCCCGAGCGCTCGAGCAGTCCGATCGGCCCCTCGGGATAGCCGAGCCCGAGCTTGAGCGTCGTGTCGAGGTCCGAAGCGCTCGCCAGACTCTCGTCCAGACGCCGCAGCGCCGCGTTGTAGTACGGACGCACCAGCCGATCGACGATGCGCCCCGGCACATCCTTGCACAGCGCGACCTTGAAGCCGGCAGACTCGAACACCGCGCGCGCGGCATCGATCGCAGCCGGCCGCGTCGCGGGCTGGCGCACCAGCTCGATCAGGTTCGTCGGCGGATCGTCGCCGAGACGAAAGCGCGCGAAACCGAGCAGGTTGGAGCCTTCCTCGCCGCGCGCCTCGCCCGTGTACACGCCCAGGCATTGCGTGCCGAGCTCGATCACGACGGCCTTGTACCTGCCGGTATCGCCGAGCCGCTCGAGCGCCTCCTCGGTACGATTGCCGGTGACGATCACAACCTCGCCCCTGCGCCTGGCGTTGTCGAGCAGCGCGTGCGATTCGGGAAAGGATGCGCTGTCGCCGAGACTGAGCATTGAATAATCCACTGTCATGTCAGGCTCCGAACATCGCGCTGCCGCTGTACTTGTAAAAGCCCTGCCCGCTCTTGCGCCCCAAGTGGCCGGCCGCGATCATGCGTCTCACCAGCGCCGGCACCGCCGCCCGCGGCTCGTGCGTCCCGGCATACAAGGCCTCGGCGACCAGCAGGTGCGTATCGAGCCCCACCAGGTCGAGCAGCTCGAGCGGACCCATGGCATAGCCCAGAGCGGTCTTGATCGCGAGATCGATGTCCGCGGGTTCGGCGAGTCCCGCCTCGACCATGCGGATCACGTCGTTGTTGAAGGGGATCAGGAAGTAGTTGAGGATGAAACCCGGGTTGTCCTTGGTCTTGACCGGGACCTGGCCCAGCGCCTGGCAGAATGCCCACGCGGTCGCGAACGTCTCCTCGCTCGTGCGCAATCCCGGCGACATTTCCACCAGCCTCATCAGTTGCGCCGGCAGGCAGAAGTGCATGCCGACCACACGCTCGTCACGTCCCGAGCCCGCCGCGATCTCGGTGATCGACAGGGTCGACGTGTTGGAGGCGAACAGCGTGCTCGGCGGGCAGACCCGGTCGAGCTTGCCGAGCAGCGCGTGCTTCACCTTCAAGTCCTCGAACACCGCTTCGATCACGATATCGCACTGGGCAAGCGCATCGATGTCGGTCGTGCCCTGCAGCACGGCAAGCGCCCGATCGGCCTGCTCCCGGGTGAGCCGCTTGCGCTCGACCGAGCGCGCGAAGAATGCCTCGGTCTGATTGCGGGCGCGCTCGAGCGCAGCCTGCGCCGTGTCATACACGATGGTGCGAAAGCCGGCGCGCGCGGCGACGATGGCAATACCCGCGCCCATGGTGCCGCTGCCGGCGACGCCAATTGTCTGGATCATGAATGAATGCTCCGTTGTACCGAACAGGGCAAAAAATTCGGAGGTGACGCGATTCCTTTCCCTCGCCCCCGACCCCTCCCGGAGGGCTGAGGGGAGCATCGGGGCTCCGCTCGCGACTTGGCTGCACCTCCACGCAATCTACTTGCGTATAAAGCTCTTACCGATCATCTGCCGGTGAATCTGATTGGTCCCTTCCCAAATTTGCGTAATCTTGGCGTCGCGCATCAGCCGTTCCACGCGATAGTCCTTGCAATAGCCGTAACCGCCGTGCAACTGCACCGCCTCGGTCGCGACGCGCATCGCGAGGTCCGAGGCGCGCAGCTTCAGCATCGAGGCTTCGATGCCGAAATCCTTCGCACCGCCATCCACCAGGTGCGCCACGTGCCACAGCCACGCCTCGCACTGCGCAAGCTCCGTGGCAAGATCGGCCAGCAGAAACTGGATGCCCTGGAACTCCACGATGCGCCGACCCGACTGGCGCCGCTCGTTGATGTAGGCGACCGCATCCTCGAAAGCGGCGCGCGCGATCCCGAGCGCGTGCGCGGCCACACTCGGGCGTGACTTGTTGAGCGAGGCGAGCAGGAGCTTCAACCCCTCGCCCGGCGAGCCGAGCAGGTTCGCGCGCGGCACGCGGTAGCCGTCGAAGGCGAGCGTGGCGGTGCTCGATGCGCGCAGGCCCATCTTGTCTTCCTCGCGCACGACGCTCAAACCGGAGCCGCCGCGCTCGAGCACGAGCGCGCTGATCGAGGCGCGGCTGTCCTCGATCTCGCTCCACTTGCCGAATACCAGCATCAGGTCGGCGTGCGCGCCGTTGGTGATGAAGGTCTTGGTGCCGGTGACGACGATCTCGTCGCCGCGCGGCTCGAAGCGCGTCGTCATGCCGGTTGCATCCGATCCGGCGGTCGGCTCGGTGATGACGAGCGACGCGAGCGCGCCCTCGGCGAGCTTCGGCAGCAGGCGCCGCTTCTGCTCCTCGCTGCCGAAGTCGATCAGCGGCTTCATGGCGTGGAAGTTGGTCGCCCAGATGACCCCGGTCGACGCGCAAGCCTTGCTGATCTCGCGCACGCACGCGAGGTAGACGGCGTACGAGAGCCCCGCGCCGCCGTAGACCTCCGGCACGAACATGCCGTTCAGGCCGAGCGCGTTGATCGCCCGCACGTTCTCCCATGGAAACGCGCCGGAGCGATCGTAATCGGCCGCGCGCGGCGCAATCTGCGCTCGGGCGAGCGTGCGAACCGAGTCGAGCACCATCACTTCCGCCTCGGGGAGTTGGAGCGTCGCATCCAGGCGCTCGAAGACGGTCATGGGAACGGATCGGACTCCAGGTTATTGAGGATTCGCTAAATGGGCGACAGCCGATTCAGCGCTGGCCGCTCCCCTCTTCCTCGGAGAGTGGGGTTGGGGTGAGGGAATTGAGCGTCAAGCATTTACCGAAAGCTCAATAGGCGCGAAACCCGTCGCACGCAACGCGCGGCGGCAATCCGCAGACGAGTCGAGCCGACACTTTCTCAATGTGCAATCCCCTGCCCGCCGTCGACATAAATCGTCTCACCGGTGAGGAAGCTAACGTTCTCGGAAAAAATTGCAGCGACCATTCGCGCGATCGCATCGGGCGCCGCGGGGCCGCCGGTGGGAATACGCCGCGCAAGAAAGTCCTTCATCGGATTCTTCGTGAGCGCGTTGCGATTGAGATCGGTCTCGATGTAGCCCGGAGCGACATCGACGACGCTGATGCCCTTGCCAGCCCACTCGACCGCGAGGCAGCGCGTGATCGCACCGACCGCAGCCTTGGCGGCGCAGTAAGCGACATTGCGCTTCACTCCGATCTTGTCGTAAAACGAACCGATGTTGACGATGATGCCGCCGCCGCTTCTTACCAGATGCGGATAAGCTTCGCGGCTGGTGGTGAACACCGCCGTGGCGTTGGTCTTCAACACCGTCTCGAACACCTGCGTCTGCAGCCGATCGCTCGGACCGTCGAGATGGATGCCGGCATTGTTCACCAAGCCGTGCAGGCCGCCGGCGGCGACGGCAAATGTCGCCAACGCCGTACGCGCGCTCGCTTCGTCGGTCACATCACAGCCAAGGTTGATGAAGCGCGATGCGAGCTCGGCCGGTACAGGCGGAGTTTCCAAGCCGGCGCCCTTGCGCGACAGGCAACCGACCTTGAAGCCCCTGCGCGCAAGCTCGAGTGCGATGGCCGCACCGATTCCGCGGCTCGCGCCCGTGACCGCGATTGCTCTCGATGCATGCATGCGCCTACCCGGAGCGCTTCTCGGCCGGTGCAAAGCGGCACGGTTGGGGCGAAATCTTCCCGTCCTTCGCCCATCCCACCAGCTCACGCTTGAGGATCTTGCCGCTGGCCGTGAGCGGAAAAGTCGGCATGCGCAGGAAGAATTCCGGCATGTCGAACCTGGACAGACCCTCGCGATCCAGGTGCGCCAGCGCGGCATCCGCATCGAGTTCGGCGCCGTCGCAAAGAATCACGGCGAGGCACACGCGCTCGCCCAGGCGCTTGTCTGCGATGGCGAACGCGGCAGCCTTGACCACCGCGGCGTGGCGCAGCGCCAGGTTCTCGATTTGAGACGGATAGATGTTGTGGCCACCACGAATGATGAGATCTTTCTTGCGCCCGACGATGGTGAGATTGCCGCGCTCGTCGAGCCGCCCAAGGTCGCCGCTCATGAACCAGCCGCTCGCGTTGAACGAGCTTTCGGTCGCGGCCTGGTTGTCGAAGTAACCGAGCATCAGCAGCGCGCCGCGCGTGCCGATCTCGCCCGTGGTTCCCGCGGGCACTTCGATGTCCGGATTCTCGTGATCGAAGATGCGCGTCTCGTAGCCGGGTGCTGCGCGCCCGCAGGTGCCGGTGATGGTGTCCACGTCGTCATCCGGCATGGTGTACTGGTGCGAGCCGTTCTCGGTCATGCCGTAGATGTTCTGCGGCTTGATGCCGAGTTCGAGGAATGCGCGCGCGGTTTCGGGCGGAATCACTGCGCCCGCCATGTAGAAAAGATTCACCTTGCCGAGCCGGGACAGGCCGCGCGCGCGCAGGTCGGCGAGGATATCGATTGCGTGCGTCGGCACGCCCATGACATAGGTGGCAGCGGTCTCGACGATCCGGTCGAGCGGCCTCCTACCCGGGGGGGGATCGTTCACCACCAACTCGCAACCGGCGACGAGGCTTTGCGCCAGCGCGACCGTGGCGATGTGGTGGCTCAGCGGGCTATGGCTGTAGAGCACCGTGCGCTGATCGTGGCCCCAGTCCTTCACCATGGCGCGGCCGTTGGCGAGCAGCGTATTGTCCGAGTGCAGGACGCCCTTGGGGCTCCCGGTCGTGCCCGATGTAAAGGCGAGGTAGACGATCTTGTCGGGATTCAGATCAGGTGCTTCGAGCAGCGCCGGGTCGGCCGCCTCGCCTTCGGGCGCAAACGCGCTCGCGCCCGCTGGCGGCGCGAATGGGACTGCGGCCCATTGCGCCGATCCGGCCGGCCGCAAGGCGCAGATCTGCCGCACGCACGGCAATTCCGCGGCCTTGCCAAACACGTCGCAGCGATCCGCATCGGCCCCGTAACCCGGCTGGGCGAACAGCACTGCGGCCTGGATGCGTTCGAGCAGCCGCACGACCTCGTCCACGGTGTAGTTCTGGTGCAGCGACGGGTTGCACACGTAGCCGTTGCGCGAGCAGGCGAGAAATACCACCACGGCTTCGACCCGGTTCGGCAGCCACACCGACACGCGCTGGCCGCGCTTCAAGCCGACCGCCTGCATTCGCGCCGCAGCCGCATCGACCCAGCGCAGCAACCCCGCCCAGGTGAGGCGCTTGCGCGCATCGCGCAGCGCATATCCTTCGGGGCGCTCGTGCGCGTGCCGAGCGAGCAACGCATAGAGCGTGTCCTCGCGCCACCAGCCCTGCGCGTAATAACGGCGGGCGATCTGTGGGTCGTGTAGCGTGAGTAGGGTGCTCATGCCGAAGCCGGAGAGAGGCGTCCGACGATTGTAAGCGCATCAGCCTTGGCACTGAAGACCGGGAAAGGCGCTGCGGCCCTCGAGATGCGGGTCTCCGTCAAACGACGCGGGCCGCGCGCAAGCTTTCGATCCGCTGCCGGTCGTAGCCGAGCAGGCCCGACAGCACACCATCGGTATGCTCGCCCAGGCGAGGCGGCGCCATGCGAATCCCGGCGCCCGCGCCGTCGACCTGGATGCCGAGGCCCACCTGCGGGATGGTGCGGCCATCGTGATCGAGCCGATAGACGACACCGCGCTCGCGCAAAGCCGCATCCGCCGCCACCTCGTCGACCCGATAGATCGGCCCAGCCGGCACTTGGTTCGCGGCCAGCAGTTGCAGCCAGTGATCGCGCGGTCCGGTCGCGAGCAGCGCGCCGATTCGGGCCACGATATCGGCGCGCGCGGCGTGGCGCTGGGCGCTGGTCGCGTAACGCGGGTCCTCGGCGAGCGCCGGTTCACCGACCGCGTTCCAGAACCGCCGCCAGATCGCGTCGTTGCCAAGCGCGAGATTCATCGGCGCGTCGGCCGCGTTGAACACCTGGTAGACGGCGATGACGCTGTCCTTGGCGCCCGTGCGCCGCGGCACGACACCCGAGCCGAGGTAGGGCACGATCCGCGGCGCCATGAAGCGCGTCATGCTGTCGACCATGGCGACGTCGAGCGCATGGCCGCGGCCGCTGCGCGCGCGATCGAATAGCGCGGCGACGCTTGCGAGCGCGGCGTCCATGCCGGCGATGAGATCCGCCGCCGGTGTGCCCACCTTCTGCGGATCGCTCCCGGCCTCGCCGGTGAGATCCATGACACCGGAGTAACCCTCGGCGATGAGGTCGTAGCAGGGCATGTCGGCGCGCGCACCCGCGAGCCCGAAGCCCGTGAGCGAGACATGCACGAGATCGGCGCGCAGGCGCGCGAGCGTGGCGTGATCGACGCCAAGCTTGCGCTGCGCGCGCGCGACCAGATTGACGAGCACGAGATCGCTTTTTCGCACCAGGTCGTGCAGCACGGCTCGCCCTTGGTCGCCGGAAAAATCGAGCGTGACCGAGTGCTTGTTGCGATTGACCGAAAGAAACCAGAGCGACTCGCCGTCGAGAAACGGCGGACCCCAGGCGCGACAATCGTCGCCGCGGCCGGGCCGCTCGACTTTGATCACCTCGGCGCCGAGATCGCCGAGCAGCATGCCGGCGTAGGGGCCGGCGATGGAGGTGGTGAGATCGAGCACGCGGACTCCCGCGAGCAGCTCGAATCCGCCGCCGAGCGCGCGCGCCGGCAGATCGTGCAGGGGAAGCGCGGTCGCGTCGTGCGTCATGGCGATCGTCAGAGACTCCGGAGTATGCGCGCTGCCATCTGTCTTGCCGACGTTTGCGGCGAGGTTACCATAGGGCACGAGGTTCGCACCGACCGCAATCTTTCACACCTCCGGAGGCGCAGCATGAAAATCATCGACTTTCGCGTCCGCCCGCCGCTCAAGGGCTTCCTCGATATGGTGATGTACTCGAACGGCGAGCGGCGCGACCGCTTCACCCGCCAGCTCGGGCTGGAGCCCGCACCCTCGGCGGTCGAGCGCTCCATGCCGTTGCTGCTTCAGGAGATGCAGGCGGTCGAGGTCGTGCACGGCGTCATTACCGGGCGAACGTCGGACTTTTTCGGCTCGGTCTCGAACGAGGATGTGGCCGCGATCGTGCAGGAGTATCCCGGGCGATTCTCGGCCATCGCGGCGATCGATCCGGCCAATCGCAAGGCCGCCATCGCCCAGATCGATGCGGCGCTCGCGCAGGGATTCGTCGGCGTGACGATCGAGCCCGGCGCCTACCCGGTGCCGATCTATGCCGATGACCGCAAGCTCTACCCGATCTACGCACACCTGGAGGACCGCAACGTCCCGGTGGTGATCATGACCGGCGGCAATGCGGGACCGGACCTGAGCTACTCCAACCCGATCCAGCTCGATCGCGTCGCGGGCGATTTCCCGAACCTGCGCATCGCGGTCTCGCACGGCAACTGGCCGTGGGTGAGCGAGATCATTCACGTCGCCTTCCGCCGCTCGAACGTGTACGTCTCGCCCGACATGTATCTCTACAACATGCCGGGCATGGACGACTATCTTCGGGCGGCCAACGGCTTTCTCGCCGATCGCTTCATCTTCGCCACCGCCTATCCGCTGGTGCCGCTCAAGGCGTACACCGAATGGTTCGTGAAGCTGCCGCTCAAACCCGAGAACATGCAGAAGTGCGTCTATCAAAACGCAGCGAATTTTCTGGGAATTGCACCTTGACCGGCACGCAACAGCTTCCAGCGACCGTGACCGCCGCACCCGCAAGATCGGATCGTGCGCTCACGGCACGATCCGCTCGCGCCGGAAGTGTTCGAAGAGATCCCGGAACATCTCTTCCGTATCGACCGTGTCGTAGAAGCCGAAACGGCGCAGCTTCGTGGTGTCCGACATGATGTCGTAACCGGCGTTGAAAATGAAATCGCCATACGGCCACAGCGCGGTACGCTCGAACGGCGTCGGCGCGAGCTCGTGTTTCGCGACGATACGCTCCCAGACCGGCGCCTTGTCGGCCATTGCCTGCGCAAGACGAACGGTCCGAACCGGGCCGCATTCCATGCCGAAATACTCGGCGAAGCGCGGCCACAGGTGTATCCAGCGGATGTAATCGCCGTTGGTCACGTTGAACGCCTCATTGGCGCATTTCGGCTCGGTCGCCATCCAGCTAATCGCCCGCGCAAGTAGCGTCGCGTCGGTGCACTGATAGAGCGCACGATAGCCCGCATCGGACCCGGGAAAGCACAGCGGCATTCCGAGCGCCTTGCTGATCGCCGCGTAGATCGCGATCACCCTCGCCATGCTGCGCACGATTGCGAGATCGGAATCGCACACTCCGTGCGAACGGCTCGCGCTGAAGCACCAGCGCTTGCCGCGTGCATGCTCGAGGAGCCAATCCTCCTGCGCGTAATACCAGTTCCACACGAGCACCCGCGGATCGGTCTCCTTCGCCGGCGTCCGGTACGGGCCGAGCTCGGAGCCGTAGTACTTCGAGCCCTGCACCAGATGGACGTGCTCGAGCAAATCCGAGTGGCGCTCGGTTGCCGTCACGAGGTTGCGCAGCATGCCGACATTGGGCTCGATCGGTTCTGCGGCCGTCGTCGAATGCGGGTGGCGCGCGCAGTGGAAGATGTGCGTGACGCCCGAGAAATTACACCCCGCCGCCTGCACCGCGGCGGTGTCGGTCAAATCGAGCGCCACCCACTCGATGGACGTCGCGACCGCCGGCACATGGCGAGCGATGCCGACGACGCGCCACTGCGGTTGTTGCGCGAGATACTCGGCGAGGCGGCGCCCCACCACGCCGGACGCGCCCGACACCAAGGCAACGAGTCGTGCGTTGGTCGTCATAAGAATCCGTTTTCGGTCGATGCGTGCCGGACGCGCTCGCGCATTATGCAGCACGATTGAAATTCGGTTCGGACGAGCCCGGGTGACGATAGAATCCCGTACCGATGCACGCAGCACGCCGCAATCGACCTCAAGGGAGATGACCATGCAAGAGCGAGATCATGCCGCGATCGGGCAGCGTTTCCGGCTGCTATGGCTGGCGATATTGTGCTTGGTGTTCAGCGGCTGCGCGTCGGTCGGCGACAAGGCCGACTCGGGCCAGACGCCGAAGAATATCGTCATCGTATTTGCCGATGGAACGGCGGCCACCTAGTGGGATTTCGGCGCGTATTCGAGCCGGATTCTGCGCCGGCAGCCGTTCGCAGTCACCGAAGTGATGTTCCGCACAGGCACCCTGGGGCTTCTGAGCACGCGGCCGTACGGCCCCTATGTCACCGACTCCGCCGCCGCGGCGTCTGCCATGTCGACCGGGCACAAGGTGGTCAACGGCGCGATTTCGATCACGCCCGACGGCAAACCGCAGCGCACGTTGATGCAGACTGCAAAGGCGGCCGGCAAGCGAATCGGCCTCGTGTCGACCGCGCAAATCTATGACGCGTCTCCGGCCGCGTTCAGCATCAACGTCAAGTCGCGCCGGGACTACGCGGCAATCGTCACACGCTATCTCGAGCTCGCGCCAGACGTCTTGCTGGGCGGCGGTGCGGACTTCTTCCTGCCGCCGCCCGCGGGCAAGCGCAAGGACGGCACGGACATGATCGCGGCTTTCCGGGCGAAAGGCCACCAGGTCGTGCGCACCCCTAACGAACTGAATGCCGCTTCGGGCGCGCGCTTGCTGGGACTTTTCGCCGACGAGGAAATGGCGTTCGAGATCGACCGCGACCCCGCGCGGCAACCAACCACGGCCGAGATGATGGCAGCGGCACTGAAAGCGTTGTCGCAAGACAACTCGAACGGCTTCGTTCTGCTGGTGGAGAATGAAAACACCGACACCGCGGGTCACATGAACGATGCAGCGGCTCTCATGCGTGCGCTCTGGGCGGTGGACGACGCGGTGAAGGTGGCGCTGGAATACCAACGCGCGCATCCGGATACCCTGGTGATCGTCACCGGCGACCACGAGACAGGCGGCTTCTCGCCCACCTATGCGCTCAAGGATCTGACGAAGCTGTCGAGCAGCAATCGGCTCTATGCTGGCGAGGCGGAACTGCGGCGGCTGGAACGCATCAGCATGTCGCTGCGCCAGGTCAGGGACACGCTCGGCAAGAAGCCGAGCGCCGCAACACTCGACCAGATCGTCGCAACGCATTTCCCGGGCTTCCGACTCGACGACGACCTGCGCCGATTGGTACTCGAACGCAAGACCGACGAGCGTAACTTCGGCAACTTGCCCCAAAACATGCTGGGACGCATGGTCGCGCGCCAAACCGGATTCTACTGGGGAAGCTCGGGCCATACCTCGGAGCCGGTTGCCGTAGGCGCGATCGGGCCGGGCGCGGAACGCTTTCGCGGCTACCAGGACAACACCGAGTTCGGCAAACATCTGCACGAGTTCCTGCAGGCGAGATAAGCCGCGCAACGCCGCGGGACGGCCACCGTTGCGCGGCGCCGCCGGCGAGTTCAGTCCACCCGGATGTTGGCGGCCTTCACCACCGGTGCCCACTTCGCCAGCTCGCTCGTGATGAGCGCGCCGAACTTCTCCGGCGGTCCGCCGACCGGCTCGTAGCCCAGCCCGATCAGGCGGGTGCGCATCGCCGGCGCGGCGATGATCTTGTTCAGCTCGGAATTGAGGCGCGCAATGATCTCCGGCGGCGTCCCGGCCGGCACCAGGATACCGTTCCAGGAAGTGACGTCGAACCCCGGCACTCCGGCCTCGGCAACGGTCGGTAACTGCGGCAGCGACAACGCGCGTTTGGCGCTGGTGACGGCGATCGCGCGCAGCTTGCCCGCCTTCAGATAGCCCATCATCGAGGCCGGCTCGCCGAAGATCATCGCGACTTCGCCCGACAGCAGCGCCACCGCCGCCGGCCCGCCCCCTTTGTAAGGTACGTGGACGATGTCGGTTCCGGTTTTCATCTTGAACAGCTCGCCGGCGAGGTGATTGATCGCGCCGTTGCCGCTGGAGGCGTAGGTGAGTTGCCCGGGCCGCGCCTTCGCCACCGCGATCAGGTCACGAATACTCTTCACCGGCAGCGATGGATGCACCACAACCACCTGCGGCACCGACGCGAGCTGGATCACCGGCGCGAAGTCACTTTGCTTGAACGGCATCTTGCGATAGATGTGCGGGTTGATCGAATGTGTGCCGGAGTAGGCGAACACGATGGTATAGCCGTCGGGCGGGGATTTCGCCGCGAGCTCCGCGCCGATGTTGCCGGCGGCACCGCCGCGGTTGTCGATGATGACCTGCTGGCCAAGCGCTTCGCCGAGCGGCTGGTTGATGGTCCGCGACATGATGTCCGCGCCACCCCCCGGCGGCCACGGCACGATGAAGCGGATCGGCTTGCTGGGGTAGGACTGTGCGAGCGCGTGTCCCGCAAATGGACCGTTCAGCGCCGCTGCCGCGAGCACCACGAGCGTGCAATTCCCATAGGCAACCATTCGAATCGACTCCTCGTCATGGCGATCCGCTCTGGTAGCGGATCACAGTGTCCCTGGCGTGCGCTCCGTCGGTTCGCTGCCCCGCCTCGCTTGCCACTCTTTCCTCAAACCCGCCCCCCACACGCGCACGCGGCGCTCCGCTAACCCGAGCGAGGCGACGGCGTGCGGGTGAAAAGAGGATCGTCAGATCGTGTCCTTGTGCAATACGCGCGTCAGCGGAACGTAGCATGCGATACCGGTACGATCCGACCATTCCTCGGCGCGCACCGCCGCAACCACTGCAATGCCGCGATACGGCGTTGACTTGTCCGCTGCAACCGCCTCGAGCCAGACGAAATCGATGCCGGGCGCCGCGCGCGGCTCGGTCGCATCGCACATCAGCAAGACCTGATCCGGGTCGACCGCCGGCGCGACATCGAGGCCGGCGAAGAGATTGCGCCGGTAGTACCTGCGATCGATCAGCGCCAGGAACTCCCCCAGCCCGCGAATGCCGAGATAGTACGGATCATCGAACACCGCAGCCGATCGCATACTGTACATCGCGGCGGAAGGCGGCTGCCCGGGTGTCGAAGTCTTGAAGCGCTGCGCCGACTCGACGCCGTCGACCGATACCATCAGCCGCAAATGCTCGAGGTACCAGGCATCCCAATCGGCTTCGCGCTCGCAATCGATGAGCCCGCTCTGGCTCATGAAGATCATCGCCGGCTCGCCGCCCGACAGGCGCTCGCAGCCGCTCAGGCGGTTTTCTGCGCGCGTTTTCGCGGCGCCGCACCCATGCCCTGCAACGCGCCCGGCTCGGACAGCTTGCGCAGCAGGCTGCCGCAGTCGCTGATCCGCGGATCCACGCCCATGGCGGCGTAGGCCTGCCACGCGGTGGCCTGAATCGCCGAGTACACGGGTTTGCCGAGGTCGCGTTCGAGCAAGTCGAGAACTTCCAGCGCTCGCAACTGGGTGCAGGCGACGAACAGCGCTTCGGCCTCGTCGCTGTTCGACGCCTTCACCTTGCGATAGATCTCCTCGGGCAGGATCTTGGCGTGATCGAACATATCGAGCATGTCGAACGTGCCGAGGTGCGTCACGCCGACACCGAACGCGCGCAGGAACTCCTTCAGCCGCTCGTTGGTGAGCTCGACATAGGGCGTAACCACCGCAACCTTCCGATGTCCGCCGGCTCGCAGACACTCGGCCATCGCGCCGGCAGTCGTCACGGTCGGTGCTTTCGTGATCTCGCTGAGCTGCCCGCAGATCTTCTCGTTCCACGCAGGGCCTTCGAAGAAGCTGCCGCTGGTGCAGCCGTACACGACCACGTCGGGTTCGACCATCGCCACATCGCGTGCGGCGTCTTTGCTCGCAGCCTCCATACCGCGCAACTCCTCCGGCGTGCCGTGCCGCCCGCCCGAGATACGCGCCGAATGCACCGAGACGCCTTCGGGCGCGATGCGCCAGAACTCGGTCTCCATCGTCGTATTGATGGAAGGTACGAGCAATCCGATCCTGCCTCGCCAACCGTACATACCTGTCTCCTTGCTCTGTCGACCGCCGCCCTCACCCGCACGACGGCGCACGCGGAAGCGCCACCGATCGCCGAATCGCGCCGCTGCGCGTACGCGAATCGTCCGCGATGCATTCTAAGCCCGCATTCGCGGCCGTGCGAGCGCAGCGCGCGGCGGCGCGCGTTTGCCGTCCCCATGCGAACGAAGACGCGTGGCCGTCGCGACCGCGGCGATCGATCGCGGCGCCGCCTGAAACCCCTCTCCTTCGAACCTGACCCCCATTTCCCGGTTGATATTTGCCTACATCCGGTGTCGAGTCTTTCCGGTAGCCGCGGCCGTCGCAGAGTTTCTATTCTGCAAGCAGAGGAAAAGGAGAGCGAACTCGGGCGTGCGCACGTATGAAGGGCCGCCCCCTGACGCATCGAACCATCGAAAGGAGCTGACATGAATACCTCGCTGCAACACCCCGCGACGCACGTCCCGGTGCGCTCGGTCCCCCTACTACGCGTGCTGGGCGCGGCTGCGCTGATCACGGTCGCGGCCGCATGGTCGTCGACCCACGCAGTCGCCGCCGAACCCACGCTCACGATCAAGATGGCATGGTACATCCCCCCCGGAACCGCCGTGGATAAACAAGGCAATGCGATCGCAAAAAAAATCGAGGAGATGAGCCACGGCAGCATCAAGGTGCTCACCTATCCCGGCGGCTCGCTGCTGAAGGAAACGAACATGGCGCGCGGGCTTCAGGACAATGTCGTGCAGATGGGCATTCTGGGCGTGCACTGGTGGGCGAACCAGGAGCCGTCGACCTCGTTCGATAACATTCCGTTTCTCGCGAGGAACTCCGAAAACCTGCTCGATGCGCTGCACGGAAAAGTGGGCGAGGACATCAAGGCGATCCTCGGCAAGCACGGAGTCACGGTCGCGGGCTGGGGCTTCTACGGATACACCGGCGCCTATATCAACGTGAAGCACCCGGTCATCCACCCCGAGGACTTCAACGGGCTGCGCATGCGCTCGAACGGCCCGCTCCCGGCCGCCTTCCTGAAGCACTTCGGCGCGGTGCCGACGACGATCGATTCGAGCGAAGTCTACACGGCGCTGCAGCGCGGCACGCTCGAGGGCGCGGCTTCGGGCATGTCGACCTTCGTCTCGCGCAAATGGATCGAGGTCGGCAAGTACATCACGGCGCTCAAATCCACGATCTCGGTCTACCCCACACAGGTGAACGCCGCCTGGTGGAACGGCCTGAAGCCCGAGCAGCGCAAGATCATCGCCGACGCGGTGGCTTCGACCGAGCGCGACAACGCGAAAGCGATCGAGGACGAGTGGCAGAACGATGTCCAAATCGCGCGCAGCCGCGGCTTGAAGGTGTTCGTGCCGCAGGGCGATGCGCTCAAAGAATGGGAGAGCAAATCGCACTTCCTGCAAGCCGAGTATCTAAAGACCGCTGGCGAGCAAGGGCAGAAAATCCTGAGGGACATCGCGTCCTACGTCGAGTGATCGAGGAGGCGTGAGTCGTGGAGACGGAGGGCGAGCGCGAAGCGGGCGGTGCTAAGCGCGTACTGGGTGGCGTGACCCGAGCGATCGCCGTTACGGTCGGCCACCTCGGCATCGCCGCGCTCGCCGTTCTCGCCTTCAGCGTGTGTCTCACCGTCTCCATGCGCTGGGCCGCGCTCGACACCGAATGGGTCTTCGACCTCAATGTCTTCGCGCTCGTATGGCTTGCGTTCACCGGTGCCGCGCTCACGTCGCTAAACGGGACTCACGTCAACGCGGGCATCGCGCTCGAGCGCTTCTTTCCACGGGCTCGTACCGCACTCAATACGCTGCGCGCGCTCGTGATCATTCCGTTCCTGCTGCTGGTCGTGGCGCTGACCGCGTTGCAGACGTGGCAGGCAAGCGTCGATCATCAGGTTACGTTCGATCTCGCGGCGTGGCCGGTCTGGGCCGCGCAGGTGTCGATGCCGCTTGGCGCGGCGGCGTGGGCTTGTGCGGAAATCGCGAAGCTTGTGCGCCCGGGCATGCAGCGTGAAAACGATCCGCTACGAGCGCACGCCGAATGACGCTCGCGATCACCGTCGGCGTGTTGTTCGCGCTGCTCCTGCTGCGAATTCCGATCGCGCTCTCGCTCATGCTCAGCGGCGTGACGGGCTACGTGCTCGCGGCCGGCGTGCACGCAGGGCTGCTGACGCTGCCGCAGATGATGTACAGCGCGCTCGATTCGTTCGTGATCGCCGCGATCCCGCTGTACCTCCTCATGGGGCAGATCATGTTGAAGGGGGAAATCGGACGCGACCTGTTCGACATCGCGCAGTGGGCGGTGGGCTGGCTGCCGGGCGGACTTCTGGTCGCCTCGATCACCGCCTGCGCGATCTTCGCGGCGATCTCCGGTTCCTCGACGGCGACCGTCGCGACGATCGGCGGGGTCGCGCTGCCGGAGTTGCTCCGGCGCGGGCATGACCGCAAGCCGAGCGCGGGATCGATCGCCGTGGCCGGGAGTCTCGGCATCCTGATCCCGCCGAGCACGCAGTTCATACTCTACGCGCTCGTCACCAGCACGTCGGTCGGAAAGCTCTTCGCCGCCGGCATACTCCCGGGTCTGCTGCTCGCGGTGCTGTTCTCGCTCTGGGCCGTGATCGCGGACCTGACACGGGGCGTGCGCCCGCAAGGCGAAGCGCGCGAGGCGGTACGGCTGCGCCCGGGAATGATCTGGGGCGTGCTCATCATCCCACTCGTGCTCGGCGGTATCTATGCGGGCTGGTTCACGCCGACCGAAGCGGCGGCGGTGGGCGTGTTGTACGCGTTGTTCGCGACTGCCGGCGTCAAGAGGTCGCTCACCTGGAGAAGCCTCTACGAAGCGCTGCGCGATGCGGTCGTAAGCAGCGGCATGATCCTCATGCTCGTCACCGGCGCGGACGTCTTCTCGCGCGCGCTCTCGCTGCTGCAGGTGCCGCAGAACATCGCCGCATGGATGGATACGCTCGATCTGTCGCTGTGGCAGTTCATGATCGCGGTCAACCTGCTCTACATCGTGGTGGGCATGTTCATGGATTCCTCGGCGGCGATCCTCGTCACCGTGCCGATCCTGCTGCCGCTGCTCACCGCGCTGCACATCGACCTCGTCTGGTTCGGCGTGATTCTGATCATCAACATGGAGATCGGCGCCGTGACGCCGCCGGTGGGCATGAATCTTTTCGTGATCCAGGCGCTGCGTCCCGATTTCGGTATCGGCGAGATTCTGCTCGGCGCGCTGCCCTACGTCGTGATGGCGGCGATCGGCCTTGCGCTCGTGATCGTGTTCCCGCAGATCGCGTTGCTGCTCGCCAATCGGGTGGGGTGAGGAGCGGTTTCGTCTCGAAGCAGCGACGTGATGAGCGGGCACGTACATTGCAGCCGTTCCAATCTGGCCATCGCCGCAGCGCACGCGGGCTGCGGCGAATACCGACGTGCTTTGCCGCAATGACGCGAGCCGAGGTTTATCGCTAAGCTTTCGCACCGGCCCAACCCGGCGGGCTGCCCGAAAAGCGGCAAGCCGGATCGACGGCGCTCGCACGAACGCGAAAGGACTTTCGATGGCACGCACTCGCATTGCCCGCCAGGCGCGTACGCAATCGCTCGCCGAGCTGTACACGGCCGTGCGCCAGGGATCCGAAGCGCTTGCCCACCCGCTGTCGGCCGAGGATTGTGTGGTGCAGTCGATGCCGGATGCAAGCCCGGTGAAATGGCATCTCGCCCACACCACCTGGTTCTTCGAAACCTTCCTACTCGAGCGCTACTACCGCGGCTTCAAGCCGTTCCAGGGCGCGTTTCGCGTGCTGTTCAACTCGTACTACAACGCCGTCGGCGACAAGCACCCGCGCCCGCAGCGCGGCATGCTCACCCGGCCCGCGCTCGACGAAGTCCTTGCGTACCGCGCGCACGTTGACGAGCGCATGGGCGAGTTGCTCGCCACGCGACCCGGCGCTGAGCGGGGCGTGATCGATCTCGTCACGCTGGGCATTAATCACGAGCAGCAGCACCAGGAGCTGATTCTTACCGACGTGAAGCACCTGCTCGCCCGCAATCCGCTCGTACCGGCGTATCGCAGCCAGTGGCCGCTCACACCGGTGCGTGCGCGCAAGCTCGCCTGGGTCGCCATCTCGGGTGGTCGCTACGAGGTCGGCCACCGCGGCGAGGGTTTCGCGTTCGACAATGAAGGGCCGCGGCATGCCGTGCTGCTGGAAGACTTCTCACTCGCATCACACCCGGTGACCTACGGCGAGTATCTCGCCTTCATCGAGGACGATGGTTATCGACGCCCGGAGCTGTGGTTGTCGCTGGGTTGGGATGCGGTGCGGGCCAACGGCTGGCATGCGCCGCTGTACTGGGAAAGCCGTGACGGGGGCTGGTTCGACTACACGCTGCACGGGCGCGTTCCGATCGATCCGAACACGCCGGTCTGCCACTTGAGCTACTTCGAGGCCGATGCGTACGCGCGCTGGGCGGGTGCGCGGCTGCCGACCGAATTCGAATGGGAAGTTGCCGCCATGCACGCGCCGATCGAAGGGAATTTCTGCGACAGCGGTGCGCTGCATCCGCTCGCACCGCGCATCGACCCACACTCGGGCTTCGCACAGCTTTACGGCGACGTGTGGGAGTGGACGCAGAGCAGCTACGCGCCCTACCCCGGCTACCGGCCCGCGGCCGGTGCGGTTGGCGAATACAACGGCAAGTTCATGTGCAATCAGTACGTGCTGCGCGGCGGCTCATGCGTCACACCCGAACGGCATATCCGCGCCACCTATCGCAACTTCTTCCCGCCCGATGCGCGCTGGCAGTTCAGCGGCGTGCGGCTCGCGCGAGACCCCGATTGAAGGTGGCAGAGGTTCTTTCTCCGGCTACAACCGCACGTGCGGCCCCAGAATGGACGGTTACCGAGGCGGTGGCCGCGGCGCGCGAGCCGAGTCGTTTCTAATCCAGGTATGAGTCTGAACTGAGTGGCTCAGAGGTGGTTCAGGCGGCGGCTTTCGATCGGTTGAAGATTGTTCTGAACAGAGCGGTACGCGCCTCGTTCAGACGCCGTGCGGCC
>WYBJ01000142.1 GCA_011525945.1 Burkholderiaceae bacterium
CGAGATCGCAGTCGTGTTCGCGCGTGCGCTGCCAGCGCGCCCGGAGCCGTACGGCGAAGCCGAGGTGCTCGCGGCCGTGAACGAGCTTCGAGTCGCCATCGAGCTGTGCGACAGCCGGATCGAGGATTGGGAAACCGCGGATGATGCCACCAAGCTTGCCGACCACCAGCTCAACTTCGCGCTCGTTCTGGGCGCCGCCCGTGCCGATTTTCGCGACATCGACTTCGGCGCGCTGACTGCGATCGTGCGCGTGAACGGCACGGTGCTCAAACAGGGGACTGGTTGCCATGCGGTGGGCAATCCGTTGCGACTCCTGCCCTGGGTTGCCAACCACGCCCGTCGCCGCGGCGGTATCGGCGCCGGAACAGCGGTCACGACGGGCGCGTGGCTCGGGTTGCACCGCATCGAGCCGGACTCGACCGTGGCGGTCGAGTTCGACGGACTCGGGAGCGCCGAGGTTTCATTTCCGCGCTAGCGCACGCGAACGGCGCACTGCACGCTAGTCTTGCAACTCGACTTCGATGTTGTCGATCAGGCGCGTGCCGCCGAGCCGTGCTGCGGTAACGATCACCAGACGCAAGTCATGCGCGGTCACCGCCTGAAGATCGGCTTGTCGGCGCACGGCGATGTAATCCGGGCGCCAGCCGTGGCGGGCAAGCTCGGCCATGCCATCCAACTCCAGGCGCTGAATATCGCGGCTGCCGCGCACGAGCTCGTCGCGCATCGCGCACAGCACCCGGTACAGCCTGGGAGCCTCCGCGCGATGCGGCGGCGAGAGATACTGGTTGCGTGACGACAGTGCAAGCCCATCGTGCGCGCGCACGGTTTCTGCCGGAATGATTTCGATCGGCAATGCGAACTGCCGTACCATGTCGCGCAGCACGATGTACTGCTGGTAGTCCTTCTTGCCGAAGATGGCCGAGTGCGGGCGCACCATGTTGAAGAGCTTCAGCACCACGGTCGCCACACCGCTGAAATGCTTGGGCCGGGCCTCGCCTTCGAGAATATGCTGCAAGTCCGACGGCTCGACCACGAACGTCTGCCGTTCGGGATAGATCTCGCGCTCTTCGGGCACGAATACCACGTCCACCCCTGCGGCACGGCATTGCGCGAAGTCGGACTCGCGTGTGCGCGGATAGCGCTCGAAGTCCTCCTGCGGACCGAATTGCAGACGATTGACGAAAATGCTCACAACCGTGCAGCTCGCCCGTGGCTTGGCGATCGAAATAAGCTGAATGTGACCGGCATGCAGATTACCCATCGTCGGCACGAACACATTGTTCGGCTCGCGCTGCAGGCGCTCACGCAGGTCGGCTACAGAGTGGATGACATCCATGACGAAGAGTCTGATGATGGGTGCGCGGGGCGCAATTGCCGCTGCATCGAACGGCGCAGGTATCAGAAGCTGTGCTCGGGACCAGGGAACGCTCTCGTTTTCACCTGCTGGACATAAGCCTGCACGGCTTGCTGGATGCTCTCGGCGCCGCTCATGAAATTCTTGACGAAGCGCGCCTTCTTGCCGGGATAGACGTCAAGCATGTCGTGCAACACCAGCACCTGTCCATCGCAATCCGGGCCAGCGCCGATGCCGATGGTCAGCGCCTTGGCGCGCTTGGTCGTCTCCGCGGCGAGCTTTGCCGGTATCGCTTCCAGAACGATCATGCCGGCGCCTGCTTCGGACAAGGCCTCGGCGTCGGCGACCAGCTGGCGCGCTGCCGCCTCGTCGCGACCTTGCACACGATAGCCACCGAGTTGATGCACCGACTGCGGTGTGAGGCCCAGATGCCCGCACACCGGCACGCCGCGGCTCGTGAGGAAGGCGACCGTCTCCACCATGACCGCGCCGCCTTCGAGCTTTACCATCTGCGCGCCCGCAGCCATCAAGCGCACCGCATTCTCGAACGCCTGTGCCGGACCGAGTTGGAACGTTCCGAACGGCATGTCCGCGACGATCAAGGCCTTGCGGCTGCCTCGCGCCACACAGCGCGTGTGGTAGACCATGTCATCCAGCGTCACGGGCAAGGTCGATTCATGCCCTTGAATGACATTGCCGAGCGAGTCGCCGATCAGCAAGGTGTCGGCCCCGGCATGCTCGAGCAGGCTGGCGAAGCTTGCGTCGTAGCAGGTCAGCATCGCGATCGGGCTGCCGTCCTGCACCATCTTTTGCAATGCCGCTAGCGTGACACGCACGTGCACTCCCTTGCTTTCAACGGGACCGAGAAAGTCGCGCAGGCCCTTCAGGCCGCGGATGCACTGCAACAATAATGCAAAATCGTGATCCCGATCAACCACACCGAAATGGTCCGAAGTCGCGCTGACGACCGGTGCTTTCGCGCCGGCAGCATCGGCGCCCCCGCGCCTGTCTCGTTAGCGGCCCTCGCAGGGCACGACGCCTTGCGTATCCACATGCCCGAGCAGCGCCGACGCCTGCCCGCGCCCCGGCACATTCGCTTGCGGCGCAAGGTCGTTCAGGGGCACGAGAACGAAGGCACGTTCGTGCATACGCGGATGCGGCAAGGTCAGCCCCGGTTCCGTCATCTCGATCTCATCGTACAGCAGCAAATCCAAGTCGAGTGTGCGCGGGCCATTGCGTGGGCCGCGCACGCGATGATGCACCCGCTCCAACGCGAGCAGTTCGCGCATGAGCGCCTGCGGCTCGAGCGCGGTTTCCAGCTCGGCCACCGCGTTGACGAACTCCGGCTGATCCGCATAACCCAGCGGCGTGGTGCGATAAAGCCGCGAGCAGCGCACGACGCGAGTAGACGCTAGCGCGTGCAGAGCGACAACGGCCGTCTCGATCTGGCGCTTGGGATCGTCCAGATTGGAGCCGAGCCCGACGAAGACCCGGTGCGGGAGCGAGCGCACCATTCGCGTCACGCCGATGTGCCCGACTCGGCGGCGACCGCCGGTGTCCGCCGCCGCCGGCGCCGGCGGCGCGGCTCTTTCTCGCGCACCAGCATCGTCTCGCGCTCGTGCGGGCTCGCGTGTTGGAACCGGCGCCACCAATCGCCCAACTCGGCCGCCGCCTCGCCGGAGTCGCAACGAAGCTGCAGGAAATCATACGCGGCACGAAAGCGCGGATGCTCCAGAACCCGGAACGGCCGCTTGCCGCTGCGCGTCTCCAGCCGCTGCTGCAGGGCCCACAGATCCTTCATGTCGGTGGTGTAACGGCGCGGAATCGCCAGCTTGTCGGTTTGCGTCTCGAGCACCTGGTCCATGGCCTGAAACAATGCCGGCATCGGCGCCACGCCGTCCCCGCGTAACTTCTTGCTGCTGGCGAGCACCTCGTGCCAAAGCAAGGCCGCGAACAAAAAACCTGGCGAAACGGGCTTGCCCTCGAGTACACGCACATCGGTGGCGTTGAGCGCCAGCGTGACGAAGCGCTCCCCCAGCGGCCGCGCCAGGATCACGTCGAGCAACGGCATCAGACCGTGGTGCAAGCCTTCGCGGCGCAGCCGCGCCACGCACTGGGCCGCATGCCCGGACAGCAGCAGTTTCAGCATCTCGTCGAACAGCCGCGCCGGGGGCACGTTCTGCAACAAATGCGTGAGCGATCGAATCGGTGCCAACGTGTGTTTCTCGATTTCCAGCCCATAGGCGGCGGCAAAGCGAACGGCACGCAGCATACGCACTGGATCCTCGCGGTAGCGCTGTTCGGGTTCGCCGATGATGCGTAGCCGCTTTCTTTTCAGATCGGCCACGCCGTCGTGATAGTCGATGATCGTCTGCGTGGCCGGATCGTAGAACAGCGCGTTGATGGTAAAGTCCCGGCGCGCCGCGTCGTCGGGCTGGGTGCCGTAGACGTTGTCGCGTAACAACCGTCCGTGCTCGTCCGTCTGGCCCTCGCCGTTCTCGGCATCGTGCGCCCGCCGAAAGGTCGCAACCTCCACCGTCTCGTTCCCGCACAAGCAGTGCACCAGGCGGAAACGCCGGCCGATGATGCGCGATCGGCGAAATGCGGCACGAACCTGCTCGGGATGCGCGTTGGTGGCCACGTCGAAATCCTTCGGGGGCTTGCCGAGCAGAAGATCGCGTACCGCCCCGCCGACGACATACGCCGCATGGCCATTCGCTTGCAGCGCTTCGACCACGCGCCGGGCGCACGGACTGATGTTAGCGCGCGCAATGCCGTGCGCCTCGAAGGTGATCACCTTTGGTTTCGGCGCGCGCGAGAATACGCGTCGCAGGAGGCTGCGTATCATGGTCCGAAATCTTCTTGCGGGGGGGCTGCGCCGCAGCGGAGGGCAGGCATCGTCATCGACATTCAGCGCACCATCGTGACGACGTCAACGTGTGGCAATCGGATGCAGCGTCAGGATCGGCCAGCCGCGACTGCGCGCATGTGCCGCGAGCCGCTCGTCGGGATCGACTACGACCGGGTGCGTCACGCGCTCGAGCAGGGGAAGGTCGTTGATCGAGTCGCTGTAGAACCAGCTTTCGCTGAATCCGTTCAATTGCAAACCTCGCTCGGCGAGCCAGCCCTCCAGGCGTAGAAGCTTGCCCTCGCGAAAGCACGGCTCGCCGCTCACAGCACCGGTGAAGCAGCCATCGCGCTCTTCCGGCTCGGTGGCGACCAGGTTTTCGATGCCCAGCTCGAGCGCTATCGGTCCAGTCACGAATCGGTTGGTCGCGGTGATGATCACCCGCAGATCGTCGCGATGGCGCGCCAGCAAGGCACGCGCGGCAGCGCTAATGATCGGAGCGATCTTCTTCGCCATGAAGCCGCGGTGCCAGGCATCGAGTCGTGCGCGCGGATACCGCGCGAGCGGCTTCAACTGGAAATCGAGAAACTCGCGAATATCGAGTACGCCCGCCTTGTACTGCTCGTAGAACTGCCGGTTGCGCGCCTCGTAGGTCTCGCGCTCCAGCACACCTTCGTCGATGAGAAATTGCGCCCACTCGTAGTCCGAGTCGCCGGCGAGCAGGGTGTTGTCGAGATCGAACAAGGCAAGCCGCATTTAATCTCCCGCGACAGAGTCGCCCCAGGTGAGCCTGAGCACCTCGCGCACCAATGCGAGTGTGACCGGGCGCTGCGCTTCCAGCGAATGACGTTCGATCAAGTCGACCACGCCGAGTAGCGAGGGCAGATCGCGCCGCCCATGACGTAGCATGTAGGCCTGCGCTTCAGGCGGAAGGTCGAAACCGTGCTCGCTCGCGCGCGCCCGCATCGCCTTGGTCTTGTCTTCATCGCTCAGCGGTTGCACTTCGTACACCAGTCCCCACGCGAGCCGAGTGGCGAGATCGGGGCGTACGGACAGTCGCGCAGGCGGCGCGTCCGCCGTCACTACCAGCGCGCCGCGTGCATCGCGGATTCGGTTGTACAGGCTGAACAGCGCGGCTTGCGCGAAACCATCCAGGCGCTCGATTCCGGCCAAGGCGACCACCGCGTCGGCATCGATGGCGGCGAGACGATCCACCGTCACCGGGGCGGTCAGGCGGATCGCACAGCGAGTGCATGCGGATGCTGCCCTCACCACGGCGTGCAGCAGATGCGAGCGCCCGCTGCCCGGCGCGCCCCACAGATAGACGAAACGCTCGCGGTCCTGACCGCACGCCAGCGCACGCAGCGCCGCCACAAGCTCGGCGTTGCGACCGATGACGAACGTGGCGAACGACGCTGCCGTCGGTGCCGACAGCGCCAACGCGAGCTGGCGGGGAGAGGAAAGCATCGTGTTTAAAGCAGGCAGATCGCAGCAGACGCGAGCACGCCTCGGACACGCAGCCGAGGCGGTGAGGCGGCGCCAAGTGATGCTATTCTAATCGAGCACGCGCCAACGGCCTGGTTTTTGCGGCTCGAACGTCGGGCGGGCACCGGTTCGAGCGACGAGTCGTGTCCGGACCGAGCCGACAGGAACCCCAGGCCGCTGCCGGGCCGCGTACCCGGAGATCATTCGTGTCGTCCACCGAACCACCCCAACCGAGCCTCTCGTATCGCGACGCCGGCGTCGACATCGACGCCGGCGACCGGCTGGTCGAGCGCATCAAGCCGCTGGCGGCGCGCACCCGGCGCGAAGGGGTCCTGGCCGGCATCGGCGGGTTTGGCGCCCTGTTCGAGCTCGGGAAGCGCTATCGCAACCCGGTGCTGGTGGCGGGCACGGACGGCGTGGGAACGAAGTTGAAGCTCGCCTTTCAGCTCGATCGGCACGACACGATCGGCATCGACCTGGTGGCAATGAGCGCCAACGACATCCTGGTGCAGGGCGCCGAGCCGCTCTTCTTCCTGGACTATTTTGCTTGCGGGCGGCTCGACGTGGAGGTGGCGGCGCGCGTGGTCGCAGGCATAGCAAGGGGTTGCGAGCTTGCGGGCTGCGCGCTCATCGGCGGGGAAACAGCCGAAATGCCCGGCATGTATCCGCCAGGCGAGTACGATCTCGCCGGTTTTGCTGTCGGTGCGGTCGAAAAAGACCGTATCATCGACGGCCGCACCATCCGGCCCGGGGACGCGGTGATCGGGCTGGCTTCGAGCGGCCCTCACTCCAACGGCTATTCGCTCATCCGCCGCATCCTCGAAGCGCGCACGACCGATCTTGCCGCGGACCTCGACGGCCGTCCGCTCGCCGATGCGCTGATGGCGCCGACCCGAATCTACGTGCGCAGCCTGCTCGGCCTCATCGGGGTCGTGACGGTAAAAGGCATGGCGCATATCACCGGCGGCGGCCTGCTCGAAAACATTCCACGGATCCTGCCGTCTAACGCCAAGGCGGTGCTGGTTCGATCGGCGTGGCCTTCACCGGCGGTGTTTGCGTGGCTGCAGCAAGCAGGCAACATAGCGAGTGCGGAATTGCAGCGCACTTTCAACTGCGGGATCGGCATGGTCGTCGTCGTCGCCAAGGACGACGCAGACCGCGCGCTCGCGCATTTGCGCGGCTGCGACGAATCGGCCTGGGTGATCGGCGAAGTCCAGGCGCGGCTGCCCGGCGAAGCGCAGACGCAGGTCCGATGAAGACGCTCGTCGCGCTGGTTTCGGGCCGCGGCAGTAATCTGCAGGCGATCCTCGACGCAAGCCTGCCGCTGCGAGTGAGCGCCGTGCTGAGCAACGACTCGCAGGCGCAGGCGCTTGCCCGCGCGCGGGCGGCCGGAATTCCGACCGCGGTCATAGACCATCGCAACTTCAGCGAGCGGATGGCGTTCGAGCACCGCCTCGCCGAAGCGATCGACTGCTTCGCCCCCGACTTCATCGCGCTCGCAGGCTTCATGCGCGTGCTCGGCGACGCATTCGTGCAGCGCTATGCCGGACGGATGGTCAACATTCATCCGTCGCTTCTGCCCGCGTTCCCCGGCCTGCACACGCATCGGCGCGCCCTCGAAGCGGGCGTGCGCATTCACGGCTGCACGGTGCACTTCGTCACGCCCGCGCTGGACATGGGGCCGATCATCGTCCAGTCGGCGGTGCCGGTGCTGCCCGGCGACGACGAGGCGAGTCTGGGTGCCCGAGTGCTCGTCGAGGAACATCGGATCTATCCTCAGGCACTCGCCTGGCTCGCAACCGGACGCGTCGCGCTGCACGCGGACCGAGTCACTTACCCGCACGACCGGGCGGAGCCGGCTCTGATTGCGCCGGCGCTCGATGCCGCAACGCCCATGGCGCGAGCGCAGTCCGGGAGATGATGCCGTGACGCCGCGCAGCGTTCGCACTTTGTCGTTTTGTCTTGCCGCTTCGGCCGCGCTGCATCTCGCGCTGGTCGCGCGTTTGCCTGGATTTTCGATCGAACTCGATGCTCCAGATACGCCGCTGAGCGCGCGGATCGTCGAATCCGATCCGCCCGTGCCGCCACCGCCGCCGCGCGTGCCCAAGCCGGTGGTCAAGCACGCCGCCGCACCGAAAAGGCCCAAGGCAGCGCCGGCGCCACCTCCTCGGGTTGTTGCCACACCCGCGCCTTCAGCGATCGTCGCACCCGCGTCCGATCCCGTCACCGCGCCTGTGGTGGATGAAACGGAGTCGGTGGCCGCCCCGGTGGAGCCACCACAACCCGCTACCGCCCCGCCCGCAACGACGCCCGATCCTCAACCGGAGGCGGCCGAGGCGACACCGGAAGTCGCGCCGCCGCAGATCGGCACGATCCGCTACGAGGTCTACTACGGCTCGGATCGCTTCAGCATCGGCCGCTCGGTGCAAACGTGGTCGATGGATAAGGATTCATACCGGATCACCAGCTTCTCCGAGACGACCGGCCTGCTCGGTCTGTTCCGTCCTTATCAGTATGCGTACGTGGCCGAAGGGCGGATCGAGCCAAGCGGGCTCACACCGGAAGCGTTCACCGTGCGGCGCGGACGCGATGGCGAGCGGCAAGCCACGGCGCTTTTCGATTGGGCGCATGGTGAGCTCACCTACGGCAAGCTCGGTACGCCGCGCAAGGCGCCTTTGAGCGCTAACAGCTACGACCTGCTGACGCTGTTCTATCAGTTGCCGCGCATGCCGCTCACACCCGGTCGGGTGCAGGTATCGGTGACTACCGGCACCAAGTTCAATTCCTACCAACTGGAGATAGGCGCGGAGCAGACGCTGGAGCTTCCGGTCGGCACTCTTCGCGTGATCCCGATCAGACAGGTCCGCAGGCCGGGCGAGGAGAGCATCATGATCTGGCTCGCTCCGGAGAAGCGCTATCTGCCCGTGCGCATCGTCTTCCTTGACGAGCAGGGCGAGGTGGCCGTGGAGCAGCTTGCCACCCGGATCGCGATCGGAACGATCGCTGCCGATGGCAGCTAGGCGGCGCACTGCGCCGGCACGCCGCGTGCCGCGTCGTTCGGCTGGCGTCGGTGCGACCGGATTGCATCACGGGCGCGCTGCGCGAACACGCCCGGGCGACGGGCAAGCAGCGAGCGCAGCCGATGCGGTTCGGCCGGCGCTTCTTGGACGCGGTGTCGGCGCACTGCGCCAAGTACTCGCATTCGAGGCGCCGGCGGATCTCGTTCTGCGCCGCTTCTTCCGCGACAATGCGGACCTCGGGCGCCGCGATCGTGGCTTTGTCGCCGAGACCGTGTTCGCCTGCCTGCGCCGGCTGCGCTGGCTAAGCCAGCTCGCCGATGGGCGCGACCCAAGGCGTCTTTTCATCCTGGCCGCGGATCGCCTGCCCGCACCGACATGGCGCGAGCTTCGTCCCGTGCTGAGCGAAGACGAACAAGCCTGGCTCGCGCGTTGCCGCGATTGCGCCGACGCTGCGGCTCCTCTCGGCGTGCGTGCCGACTTGCCTGATTGGGTGGTTGAAATCATGCGCGAGCGGTTCTCAGACGATGCCATTCTCGCCATCGGTCGCGGCATGCAGACTCCGGCGCCGCTCGATCTGCGTGTCAACACCGTGCGGGTCGATCGCGCACAGGTGTTGACGGCGCTGAACGCGGGCGGAATCGAGGCCCGTGCGACGCGCTACTCGCCGCTAGGCATCCGGCTCGTATCCAAGCCCGCGCTGGAACGGCATCCACTCTATCTGCAAGGGGCAATCGAAGTCCAGGACGAAGGCAGCCAGCTCCTGGGCTTTCTGCTTGCCCCACGCCGGCGTGAGATGGTTGCCGATCTTTGCGCCGGCGCCGGCGGAAAGACGTTGCTGCTTGGCGCGCTGATGCACTCGGAGGGCCGTCTGTACGCTTTCGATGTGTCCGCGCACCGTATCCGGCGCCTAAACGCGCGCCTCGCGCGCTCGGGATTGAGTAACGTGCAGCCGGAAGTGATAGCGCATGAAAACGACGTGCGGTTGAAGCGACTCGCGGGCAAGCTCCACCGGGTGCTGGTTGACGCACCTTGCACGGGCTTTGGCACGCTGCGGCGTAACCCCGACCTGAAATGGCGCCACGGCGCGGGCGCTCTCACCGACCTCACGGTGAAGCAGTCGCTCATCCTGGAGGCTGCAAGCCGTCTGGTCGGACCCGGCGGGAGGCTCGTGTACGCGACCTGCAGCTTCTTGGCGGCGGAAAACGAGGACATCGTGGCTGCATTCCTGCGCCGCCATCCCGAGTTCGCGGTGCTGAACGCGCAGGAGATCCTCGCCCGTCAAGGCATCGCTATCGACACCGGCGAGCGCCTGCAACTACTGCCGCAGCAGCATTCGACCGATGCCTTTTATGCCGCCGTGCTGGAGCGGCGCTCGGCGTGATCGGTGCGGCTTCCGGCCGCGTCCAGTTCATCATGCAATCCACGCACGACGGCCCGACGTACGCGTCGAGCGTCAGTCTCGCCAGCTGCTTTGTTGCCGCCGAGGCGGCACGTCTCGCCGCCGCTTCACACCATCCGATCGATGGGTGAGCGCCAGTGTCGATATTGCCCGGGATGCCCGCTCGAACGCTTGCCGGCGGGGATCGTTACGGTAGAATGCCGCCCAGTCTGGAAATCGGGAGGGTTCGATGTCGCAAGGCGTTTGGCACCTGCCGTGGTGGGGCTATGTCGTTATGGTGCTGGCAACAACGCACGTAACGATCGCGGCGGTCACGATTTTCCTGCATCGCCACCAAGCCCATCGGGCCCTCGACCTGCACCCGATCGCGAGCCACTTCTTTCGTTTCTGGCTGTGGCTCACCACCGGCATGGTGACCAAGGAATGGGCCGCAATCCATCGCAAGCACCACGCCAAGTGTGAGACCCAGGACGACCCGCATAGCCCACAGATTTACGGCATCCGCAAGGTGCTGCTCGAAGGCACGGAGCTCTATCGAGCCGAATCGAAGAACACCGAAACGATGCGGCGCTATGGCCACGGTACGCCGGACGATTGGCTCGAGCGTCACGTGTACGCAAAACATAGCGCCGCCGGCCTCACCATCCTATTGCTGCTGGAGCTCGCCTTGTTCGGCCCGATCGGGGCAACACTGTGGGCCGTGCAGATGCTATGGATCCCTTTCTTCGCCGCTGGCGTCGTCAACGGCCTTGGTCATTACTGGGGCTACCGCAATTTCCAGTCGACCGACACCAGCACCAACATCGTTCCCTGGGGCATTCTGATCGGCGGGGAGGAACTTCACAACAACCACCATGCCTATGCCACCTCGGCGAAGCTCTCGAACAAGTGGTACGAGTTCGACATCGGCTGGCTGTACATCCGCGTCTTGGCTGCGCTCGGCCTCGCGAGCGTGAAGAAGATTGCGCCGCGGGTGCGAAAGCTGCCCACCGCCAAGCCGAGCTGCGACCATGAACTGCTGCAAGCGGTCATCACCCATCGCTACGATGTGCTGGCGCGCTACGCCGCGGCCCTGAAGGGCACTTGGCGCGCCGAGTTGCGGGCGTTGCGCGCGCGGGCTGCGCACGGCGCCGAGGAATGGCGCAAGCTCAAGGGCTGGCTGCATCGCGATGCGAACGATCTGCCCGAGATCGTGCGCAGCCGGTTGAGCGAGACCGTGCAGTCGAGCCGAGTGCTCACGACGGTGCTTTCGATGCGCGAAGATCTCACGCAGATCTGGAGCCGATCGAGCGCTTCGCGCGACCAACTCGTGCGCCAGCTCGACGACTGGTGCAAGCGCGCCGAAGCGAGCGGCATTCAGGCGTTGGAGCAGTTCTCGCACCGGCTGCGCTGCTATGCCTGAGGCGATCAGCGCCCACAAAAAAGCCCGCCATCGGCGGGTTTTTTTGCTCGCCTGCGAGGGCGTGCCAACTTGAGCTTGGTTTCCTTGTAAATGACGTGCTTGCGCGCGACCGGGTCGAACTTCTTCATCTCGATCTTCTCGGTGGTGGTGCGCTTGTTCTTGGTGGTGGTATAGAAATGACCGGTTCCGGCAGTCGACTCCAGCTTGATCTTCTCACGCATGTCCGGCTCCTGTTACAGATACAACGATGGCGACCCGCGCGATCTCGGCTAGCCGCCGCTCCTGTCAGAGTTCACCGCGCGCCTTGAGCTCGGCCAGCACCACATCGATACCCTTCTTGTCGATGGTCCGCAGGCCTTTCTGGCTCAAACGCAGGCGCACCCAGCGCTTTTCGCTCTCCACCCAGAAGCGGCGGTATTGCAGGTTGGGGAAGAAGCGCCGCTTGGTCTTGTTGTTGGCGTGCGATACGTGGTTGCCCTTTTGCGGGCGCTTACCGGTGACCTGACAGACTCGTGCCATGACGGCTCCAACCGCTCGATTTGCGAAAAGTTTGCGATTGTAGCCCGGACAAGGCGCCTGCTCAAGCGCAGGAATCGTCCCCAATCGTCCCGGCCGGCGCCCGAGTCAACCTCCCCAGATCACTCAGAGAAGCCCCCTTTCGGCGAACGAAATCGCGGCATTGCCCGCGATCACGAAGTGATCGAGTACGCGCACGTCCACCAGTGCGAGCGCTTGCCGCAATGCTCGCGTGAGCGCTTCGTCGGCGTGGCTCGGCTCTGCCACCCCGGAGGGATGGTTGTGGGCGAGGATCATGCCCGCCGCATTGCGCGCGAGCGCGCTCTTCACCACCTCACGCGGATAGACGCTCGTCTGAGTCAATGTGCCTCGAAACAGCTCCTCGTCGCCGATGACCCGATTCTGCGCATCGAGGTACAGACCGACGAAGACCTCGTGCGGCAGATCCCGCAGCTTGAGGCGCAGGAAATCGCGTACTGCCCCTGGCGAGCCAAGCGCATCGCGCCGCGCCATGTCTTCGCGCAGCGCGCGGCGCACGAGCTCCATCATCGCGCTCATCTGGCAAAACCGTGCGACGCCGAAGCCGCGCTGCTCGCACAGCACCGCGCGCTCGGCCGCGAGTATCGCCGAAAGGCTGCCGAAGCGCGTGATCAGGGCGCGTGCGAGATCGACCGCAGTCTTCCCGCGCACGCCGGTGCGCAGGAACACCGCGAGCAGTTCGGTATCCGACAGTGCCTGCGCGCCGCAGCGCAGAAGACGCTCGCGCGGGCGCTCGGTTCTCGGCCAATCGCTGATGGGCATTCAGCATCTCGCTCGATCGATCGGCCAGTGTGCCATCGCAGTCGTCTTGGCGCGTTCATCCACAAGGCCTATGTCGGAATGACGTGCGGCAGCGAACCGCATCATCGGCGCAGCGCGCCGCACGTCACTCCTGCAAGACTGACGTGAGGCGAACAAAGCGCCCGCCTTCTTTTCCTGGCGCCCGTTTGACCGATACCCGGCCGCCTGCGAGCCGACGACTGCACCGGCAGGCCTCGCCGACCGGCCCGCTGGGTGGGCATCCGCTTCCTGGTTTACACTCTCGTACATCGTTCATTCGCACCCACCGTATCATGCCGGCACGATCGAAACCTCGCCTGCTGCTCGGGCTATCTGGCGGCATCGCGGCCTACAAGGCGGCCGAACTCACCCGCCTGTTCGTGCAGGGCGGGGTCGATGTCCAGGTCGTCATGACCGAGGCCGCGTGCGGTTTCATCACGCCGGTGACGATGCAGGCGCTCTCGGGCAAACCGGTCTACAAGGACATGTGGGATGTGCGCATCGACGACAACATGGCGCACATCGAGCTGTCGCGCGGTCGCGATGCGATCGTCATCGCGCCGGCGAGCGCCGACTTCCTCGCCAAGCTCGCGCACGGGCTCGCCGACGACCTGCTCTCGACCTTGTGTCTGGCGCGCGATTGTCCGTTGTTCGTGGCGCCGGCCATGAACCGTCAGATGTGGCAGAACGCGGCCACGCAACGCAATGTCGCGCAGCTCAACAAGGACGGTGTCATCGTGCTCGGTCCGGCGAGCGGTGACCAGGCCTGTGGCGAGGTCGGTCTGGGACGCATGCTGGAAGCAGCCGAGATCTGCGAAGACGTTTTGACCGCGCTGATCGAGCCCAAGTCGCTGCGCGGCAAACGTGTGCTGCTCACGGCAGGCCCGACGTTCGAGGCGATCGACGCGGTACGCGGAATCACCAATCGCAGCTCGGGCAAGATGGGCTTCGCGGTGGCGCGCGCGGCGCGCGAAGCGGGCGCCGAAGTCACGATCGTGTGCGGGCCGACCACGCTCGTACCTCCGCGCGCATGCACGCTCGTGCGCGTGGAAAGCGCCGAGCAGATGTTCGGCGAGGTCCGGGCACGCGTCGAGCGCTGCGATATCTTCATCGGCGTCGCAGCAGTCGCCGACTACCGGCCGGCGACGACGGCCGAGCACAAGATCAAGAAATCCGATCGGCGCATGGCGCTCGAACTGGTTCCCACGACCGACATCCTTGCTCACGTCGCCGACCTGCCGAACCCGCCTTTCTGCGTCGGCTTCGCCGCCGAGAGCCGTAATCTCGATGAGTATGCGCAGGACAAGCGCCGGCGCAAGCGCGTCCCGCTGCTGGCGGCCAATCTCGTGCAGCAGGCGATGGGGGCCGACGACAACGAGCTCGTCGTGTTCGACGACTCGGGCCGCCACGTGCTTGCGCGCGCGCCGAAGCTCGATCAGGCCCGCCAGCTCATTGCGCATGTGGCCGAGCTCGTGGCCGCCAAGGACGGTCGTTCGTGACGACTGGCGCGCTACCGCGGATCGACGTGAAGATTCTGGATGCCCGCTTGCACGGCCAGTTGCCGCGCTATGCCACCGCGGGCTCCGCGGGGCTCGATCTGCGCGCCTGCCTGGCAAGCCCGCTCGAATTGAAACCCGGGCAGACCGAGCTCATCCCCGCCGGCATCGCGATCCATATCGCCGATCCGGAGCTCGCGGCGATCGTCCTGCCGCGCTCGGGCCTCGGCCACAAGCACGGCATCGTACTCGGCAACCTGGTGGGCTTGATCGATTCCGACTACCAGGGCCAGATTTTCGTGTCCACGTGGAATCGCAGCCAGGCGCCGTTCACCATCGAGCCGATGGAGCGCCTCGCGCAGCTTGTGATCGTGCCGGTGGTACAGATCGCCTTCAATGTCGTGGACGAGTTCGATGCCAGCAGCCGTGGTGCAGCGGGCTTCGGCAGCACGGGACGCTGATGGTGGCAGCCGACAGCGCCGTGGTGATTTTCGCGCACGGCTCGCGCGACCCCGAATGGGTACGACCGTTCGAGGCGCTGCGCGCCCGGCTCGAACAACGCCTGCTCGATACGCCGATCGCGCTCGCTTTTCTAGAGCAGATACGGCCCGACCTGGTGCAGGTCATAGGTGAGCTCGCCGACAAGGGCATCCAGCGTGTGACCGTATTGCCGCTTTTCATGGCACAAGGGCGCCATCTGCGTGAGGAGCTGCCGCGGATCGTCGCCCGGGCTTGCGAAATCAATCCCGGCGTGCTGGTTCGAACCAGCGCGGCAGTGGGCGAGATCGAAAGTCTGATGCAGGCGATCGTCGACTGGGCCGCCACGGAACACACCCGCACCCGCGCAGCCGATCTCGGCCATCCGGTGGCCTAGAATGAAACCACTACCCCGGCGCGTCGCCGCGTTGGCCTGCATGCTCGCACTCGTATCGGCCGAGATTCACGCGGCGGAGAAACTTCCCGTGATCGAACTGCGTATCGGAGAGCAGAAGGTGAGCGCAGAAGTGGCTGCTACGGAGCCGACGCGCACGCTCGGTCTCATGCACCGTAAGCAACCGCTCGGCGCCGGCGCAGGGATGCTGTTTGTTTTCACAGCGCCCGGCTTCCATGGCATGTGGATGCGCAATACCTACATCCCGCTTTCCGTTGCATTCATCGACGATAACGGCGTCATTCTCAACATCGCCGACATGATGCCGCTCACCACCGAGGCACACATCGCGGCCGGCTTTGCGCGTTATGCGCTGGAGATGAACCAGGGTTGGTTCGCCGCGCGCGGCATTCGCACCGGCGCCAAGGTGCTCGGGCTCGACGCCGCGCCGAAACCGGAGTAATCGGCAACGGCACGTCCATAAAATACCCAAGGGCCGAGCCCGCTTGGCTAGAAGCGGGCTCGGCCCCGTCTACGAACTGACGAAAAAAGGGGCGCCCGATGCAGGCCTCCCCCTTATCGTGTCAGGCGAAATTCTTGCCCGCGAAATCCCAGTTCGCCAAGCTGGCGAGGAAGGTCTCGACGAATTTCGGTCGCGCGTTGCGGTAGTCGATGTAGTAGGCGTGCTCCCACACGTCGATTGTGAGCAGCGCTTTGTCGTTGCCGGTAAGCGGTGTGCCGGCGTTGCTGGTGTTGGCTATTTCGACCGAGCCATCGCCCTTTTTCACCAGCCAAGTCCAGCCTGAGCCGAAATTGCCCACGGCGGAGGCTTGGAACTGCTTCTTGAACTCGTCAAGCGACCCCCACTTCTTGTCGATCGCCTGCGCCAGCGCACCACCCGGCGCACCGCCGCCGCCCGGCTTCATGCTGCTCCAGAAAAATGTGTGATTCCAGACCTGCGCCGCGTTGTTGAAGATGCCGCCAGGAGGCGCCTTCCTGACGATCTCCTCCAGGGTCATCTTGTCGTACTCGGTGTTCGGGATGAGATTATTCAGGTTGGTGACGTAAGCCTGGTGATGCTTGCCGTAGTGGAACTCGAGCGTTTCCTTGGAGACGTGCGGGGCGAGCGCATCCATGGCATACGGTAGCGACGGAAGCTCGTGCTTCATCGGTTCTTCTCCTTTGGGCGCGTATAGAACCAGGCATTTTAGCCAAATGCATTGGGCGCAACAACTGTGAAGGACACGCCGTCACGGCCTCGCGGCAAGCAACCGAGCGAGTCCTTCCGCCAAGCCGGTCGCCGGAACGAAATCGAGGATTGCGCGCATGAGCGCCGGGCGCATTGCCGAATCGCGAATGTCTCCCGGTACGGGCGGATCGAAGCACACCGTCGGCGTGCGGCCCGTGCAATGTCCGAGCGCTTCGATCAGTTGCAGCAGACTCACGCTCGTTCCCGTGCCAATGTTCAGCACCCCTTCGTAGGACGATGTCAGCGCCGCGACGTTGGCGCGTGCGACATCGCCGACGTACACGAAATCACGCGTCTGGAGGCCATCGCCGAACACCGTGAGCGTGCTTCCGGCACAAATGCGCGCGGCGAAGCGACTGATCACACCGGCGTACGGAGAGGTCGGATCCTGGCGCGGACCGTACACGTTGAAATAGCGCATACCGAGCATGCTCGCCCCATACAAGTCGCGATAGAGCGCCGCATATTGGTCGTCGATCGATTTCTCCAGGCCGTAGGGCGAGGTCGGCCGGCAGGGGGCTTCCTCGTCCAACGGCAACGCATCCGGCACCCCGTACACCGCAGCGCTGGAGGCGTACACCAGGCGCACGCCCGCGCTGCGTGCTGCATCGGCGACGTTGAGGAAGCCCGCAATGTTATGGCTGGCGGAGTTCGCCGGATCTTCGAGCGATGCGCGCACCGACACCTGGGCCGCCAAGTGGAGCACATGAGTAGCGTCTTTGAGCGCGCGCCGGACGGTTGCGGCATCGCGAATGTCGCCCTCGATCCATTCGACGCGCTGATGCTCGGGCAGGTTGGCGCGCTTGCCCGTACTGAGATTATCGAGCACCGTCACACGTGCGCCCTCGGCGAGCAGCGCCTCGACGCTGTGCGAGCCGATGAATCCGGCGCCGCCTGTCACCAATACTCGCACGCGATTTCCACCCTCACTGGACTTTCTGCACTGCTACGCCGGCGCCATCGACGCAGCGCAGTTCCAGCAGATCTCGAATCCGCCGGGGTTCTCCTCGCCGCAGACTGGGCACGGCCGAGGCGGCGCACCCGGGGACGGGCGCTCGAAGCCTTCGAATACCGGCCGCGCCCTTATCAGATCGCGCGCGTGGGTCAGCCAGATTTCCGGGTACGTTTGCGAGAACGGAATTTCACCCAAACCGCCCTGAGCATTGGCGTTGAGAACGCGCGCTTCGATTCCGGCCGAGCGCAGCAGACCTAGCAGTATGTGCGCATCCTGCAAATTCGCGGCCGTGTATGCCTTGATCATCCGGTTTTCCGACGCTCAACCCTTCAGACACGCGCTCATGAACTGCTTGCGCTCGTCACCCTTCTTGTCGCCGGCGCGCTGGTTACAGACCTTCATCCTTTCCTGCTGCGTCATCTTCGCCTCGGGCTCCTTGCCCGACAGGCACGCGCTCATGAACTGCTTGCGCTCGTCACCCTTCTTGTCGCCGGCGCGCTGGTTGCATTCGGTCATGCGCGCCTGCTGCGCTGTTGGCGCCTTGTCGGTCTTCACCTCGGCCGCTACAGCAAGCGGCGTAGCGGCGCACGCGAGCAGCAGTGCGACGAAGATGCTTCTCATCTTGATCTCCCAGGGTCATGCGGTGGGGATCCGTTCCCCGCCGACGCGCAAGCATTGCATGTGCTCTCGGGAGCGTCAATCGAGCATGGCACGGCCGTCGGCCAACTCGCCGGCAACCGCTCCAGCATGCAACCGCGCCGTGAAGGTTTATGCTTGACATGCCGACAGGCGCAGTGCTACTGGACCTCTAAACAAACTCCAACGGGGAGGCGTATGGCGATCATTCAAGAGTTCAAGGAATTTGCGGTCAAGGGCAACATGGTCGACTTGGCTGTTGCCGTCATTATCGGCGCCGCCTTCGGCAGGATCATCGAGTCGCTGGTCAAGGACATCATCATGCCGCTGGTCGGGCTGATCATGGGCGGTGTGGACTTCCGGCACCTGTTCATTACGCTGAGCTCGGGCAGCTATGCCACGCTGGCCGAAGCAGAAAAGGCTGGCGCCGCCGTCCTGCGCTATGGGGTGTTCGTACAGACGCTGGTCGACTTCCTCATCGTTGCCTGGGTGATCTTTCTGGCGATCAGGATGATCAATCGGATGAAGCGCGAGCAACCGGCCGCACCGCCGGCCCCCCCCGAGGAAGTTACGCTCTTGAGGGAGATCCGCGACACGCTACGCAAGGCCTAGCGCGCCCGGTCATTCCCCATTTGGGCGAGTGGCGGTATCAGGCTGCGGCGATGCTGCGGCTGTCACCGCTCCTCGGGTGCGCGTTGCCGTAACGGCGGAAAGCGACGACTAGTTCGCGCATTTCGCGTGTTCCCTGGCCTGTGCCGATTGCGTTCTCGATGCTGTCGACAAAAGCGTCCAAACCGCGCAGTAAGGGCTGGTCGCTGATCCCGATGAGCGCGATCAGCAACTCGGTCAACGCGATCAACCCTCCGGAGCTCAACCGGCGCACCACGCTGAAATCGAGCACCGCGCCGCCGGGCGAGGCGCAGGCGCTGCGGATCATGTCGAGCTTCGGGATATCGTCGAAATTGACCTTCACCGGCAGGGTGAAGGTCACGGGCGGCTGATCCAGCCGCAATGGCGAGCCGAACCGGTCGAGGTGCTTGCACACGAGATCGTTGTAATCGGCGACACGCTCGTTGGCCAGGTAGGCGCCGGCAAGGATGCGCCACAAGCGCGGATCAGTCGAGCCAAGCTCGACCTTCAGCGCGATCGAATCAACCAGGGAATCGAAGTGACGTAGAATGCGCACGGTCGGATCGGCCGCTTCGTTGGTTTCGGCCCCGCGCATCACCACGGTGTCCGTGAAATCGAGATCGGACAGCTCCAGCTCGTTCAGCTTTGCTGGCATGACGCATACCTCCAGGCACGACGTTCGATCAGACCGCGTTCGACCAGTCCGACGGGCACGGCCTCTGACCCCGCCTTCGATCCCCGGCATGCAGCCGGCGTGTCGGCAGCCGCTGACATCCGTTCTACGGCAACCGCAGAGCAACTCTTGAACGCGATTGTAGGCGCGCAGCGGGCGCGGCGTGCCGCCGATTGCCGGCTGATCCCGGCCGCTTGTCCCGGGGCGACGTGATTGAACTCACCAATGACGCCGTCTTGCCTCCCCTGGACGAGCGTTCAGGTCTGCAGAAATGCCTGCAAGACCCCGTTCCAGCCGAGCGCCAGATTGCGCCGGTTATAGCCCCCACCGCCGAAACCCATGATGCGGCCTTCAGCGCACTCCTCGGCGAGCGCACACAGGTCGCGCGCGACTTGCGCGTGGACCTGCGCAGAAAGCGCAAGCATCGCCAGCGGATCGCCAGCGATGCTGTCCGCACCGCACTGCAGGATGATGAACTCGGGTGCACGGGCGCGCAGGAACGCAGCCGCCCGCGTCCATTGCTCGGCAAAGGCATCGTCGCCGCTCCCCGGCGCCAGCGGGATGTTGAGCTTGGTCCCCTGGGCGGTACCCTTGCCCGATTCGCGGGAGTCGCCGGTGCCGGGGTAGAGCGTGCGTCCGTCCTGGTGGGTATCGACGATGATGACATCGGGATCCGACTCGTAGGCGTAGAACACGCCGTCGCCATGATGGACGTCGATGTCGACGTATGCCACGCGCTTGATGCCGTATTCGGCGCGCAAGGTCTCGATCACTACCCCGATGTCGTTGAAGATGCAAAACCCGGCGGCGGCGTTGCGGCGCGCGTGATGCAAGCCACCGATCGGCTGGAAGCTGCGGCGCACGTCGCCATCCATGATCCGGCGCAGCCCCGCTAGCGCCGATCCGGCCACGTGCGCTGCCGCCTCGAACGCACCGGGGAAGACCGGCGTATCGCCGTAATCGAAAAATCCCTCGCCCCGCTCGGAAGTCGCCTCGACGAAGCGCACAAACTCGGGATCACAGAAGCGCTCGAGCTGCGCGCGGGTCGCCGCGACCGGTTCGCACACCTCGGCGCGCCGGTCGAGATCGCGCGCACGGGCCTCGGCCCAGAACGCCTCCTGCCGGTCCGGGCCGAACGGATGGCCATGGGGAAAGCCGTAACGGCCAAGCATTTCGCCGACATACAGCGCGACGGGCTTCATGACATCCCTCCGAGTTGTGCGGTGCGCGATCGAAGCGTACAGAGTTGCATGCGGGTCAGAATAGCGCCAGCTGAGCGCCAGCATCGGGCGGTCGGAACTGGGTAGTATCGATGCCGTCGTAACGCGCAGCGCAATGGAAGCCGAGCCGGCGGCACGTCAGGCGAAATCGGGCGGCAAGCAACTGCGCAAGCTCCCCGGAGCCGCGCATGCGGCTGCCGAACTGCGGATCGTTGTCGCGTCCGCCGCGCATCGCTTGCACGCGGCTCATCACATGTGCCGCCTTCAACGGATAATGATGCTCGAGCCACGCTCGAAACAGATCCTTGATTTCGTAAGGCAACCGTAACAGCACGTACGCGGCTCGCCGGGCGCCGGCCGCGTACGCCGCCTCGAGCACGCGCTCGAGCTGGTCGTCGGTCAGAAACGGGATGGTGGGCGCAACCAGCACCCCGACCGGGATGCCGGCGGCGGTTAGGCGGCGGATCGTTTCGAGCCGGCGCGCGGGTGCGGAACAGCGCGGCTCGAGCCGGCGCGCGAGCTCGCTGTCGAGATTATTGAGCGAAATGGACACCTCGACCAGATTGCGGCTCGCCATAGGCGCCAGCAGATCGATGTCGCGCTCGACCATCGCGTTCTTGGTTACGATGCCGAGCGGATGTCGGCACGCATGCAGCACCTCGATGACTGAGCGCGTTATGCGATAGCGGCGTTCGATCGGCTGATACGGATCCGTGTTGGCGCCGAGCGCGATCAACTCGCAACGATAGCTCGAGCGAGCCAGCTCCGCGCGCAGCACCTCGGCGGCGTTGACCTTCGCGAACAGACGCGTCTCGAAATCGAGTCCGGGTGAAAGATTCAGATACGCGTGGCTCGGGCGGGCGAAGCAATACACGCAGCCATGCTCGCAGCCGCGATACGGATTGAGCGACTGCGAGAACGGCACATCGGGTGATTCGTTACGCGCGATGATGCTCTTGACGCGCTCTTCGGTGACCATGGTATCGAGCTTTGGTTCCAGCGGCTCCTGGAACCAACCGTCGTCCTCGCATTCACGCGTGCGGGTCTCGAATCGACCCTCGGGATTGATCGTCGCGCCGCGGCCCTTGCTGGGGCCGGCGTGACCGCCGGCATGGGTCTTGAGGGACACGTCGTCGATATCCTGTACGGATGCACCGTCTTGTACACTGGTGGAAGAAGAATCGCACAAAGTTCTGCTTGTCGCCATCGATGGATGCCCTGCTTCGGCACGTGCGGCTCGACTGCATGCTCGCAATTGCGCTCGCCGTGCTGATGGCGGCTTGCGCTCCGGCGCCGCAGCGCCAGGGTGCGCCTTCGCAGTGGCTGCCCTCGCCCAACTTCAACGAGCGCCGGCCGATCTACGTCGTGTTGCATCACACCAGCGACGATACGGTGGAGCAAGCATTGCGCACGCTGACCGATCCGGTGCGCGAAGTGAGCGCGCATTACGTCGTTGCCCGCGACGGCGACGTGTTCCAGCTCGTGGACGAGCGATACCGCGCCTGGCACGCCGGACGTTCGCAATGGGGTTCGGACTTCGATCTGAACTCGACCTCGATCGGGATCGAGCTCGACAACAGCGGCAATGAACCATTTCCCCAGGTGCAGATCGATGCACTGCTGCGCTTGCTCGCCGACATCCAGATGCGCTATCGCATCCCGGCTGCCAATTTCCTCGCCCATGCGGACGTCTCGCCCGGGCGCAAGGTCGATCCGAGCGCCTGGTTTCCATGGCGCCTGCTGGCCCAAAACGGCTTCGGGCTGTGGTGCGATCCGCCGTTCGCACCGGCCCCTGCGCGGTTCGATCCGGTGTTGGGTTTAGCCGCATTCGGATACGACACGCGCAACCTGACGGCCGCGATCCACGCGTACAAACTTCGGTTCGCACCGAACGACCCGAGCCCCGTCATGACGCAAGTCGACAGCGACCGGCTGTACTGCCTGCTCTCACGCCGCGCCGGCGCGCTGCCATGACAGGTGTGTACGACACGTGCCAGCCCTCCCGGGGCGCCGAGGGCTGAGCGGCTCCCAAGCCGCCGTAAGCGCTAGGCGATCTGAAGACTGCCAATGTCGTTGCGCTGAAAGTCGTGGAGCCGGGCGATCGCATCGCGTACCAACCGCAACTGCGCGGGCAGGTCGAACGCACACACGGCCAACGCACGGTGGAGGCGCTGGACCGCATCGGTATCAAGTTCGACACCGGCGCCGACGCATAAACGCCGCGGCCGCATCGCCATCGATGCATCAAGGGCGGAGGCGAACTTCGCGCAATGCGCGTGCGACTCGCGCCAGGTTGCGCGGCTCGGTCGAGCCCTGGCTGCGGGCAAGATCCAAAGCAATACGGCCAAGCTCGCGGTAAAGCGTGGTGAGGTGCCGGTCGCGTTCGCGCAGCGCATTCAACTCGCGCGTCACGACCGCGTCGTCACCGCGTGCGATCGGGCCGGTCAGCGCCCGCACCGTGCCCACCCGGAAGACATTGTCCACTGTCTCGCGCACGAGTGGCTCCATCAGTTTGTAGGCCGATTCCAGCCCGATGCCGGCCGATTCATAACAGCGCAGACCCGCTTCCAGCAGCGCACACAAATAGTTGCACACGACCACGCTACCGGCGTGGTAAAGCGTCTTGTTGCGCGGCTCGATCTCGAACACGCGCGCACCCGTCTTGCGCAACGCGACGCGCAGGACCTTGAGCGCCTTCTTGTCGCCTTCGAGCGCCACGTAGGTTCCCGGGAAGGATCCCGCAGCGTACCCCGGGTCTGCGAACGTTTTCAGCGGATGAAAGCTTCCGGCGTGGGCGCCGAAACGGATCGGCGCCGCCATGTCCAACGACGAGGCGGCGCCGCTCATGTGTACGACCACGTTTCCCTTGGCCAGGCGCTCTTCGGCCACCAGTCGGGCTGCGGTTTCGACGATTGCGCGGTCGGGGGTCGCGACCAGCCAGACCTGCGCCGGACGCATCTGCGCCAGCCGGCGAACCGGCTCGCCGGCCTCGGCGAACTGTGCACAGGCACGCGCCGCCGCAAAATTGAGATCGTGCAGGTCCTGCACCAGGAACGCATGCGTCTGGTGGAACAGGCGCGCGAAGGTACGTCCCGCACGCCCGCAACCCACGATGTTCAACGTTCTCATCGATGCCTCCGCTCGTCGTGCAATCGGTGTAATGTTACGGCTCCGAATGCGACTAGAACGTCTGCCACGCATCATTTTTCGCGCCGGGAGATCGCATGCTTTGCTGCTCACGCCCGCTGTTCATGATCGCCGTCGCTGCTTTTCTCGCTGCTCCGGCGTATCTTCTACCGGCCTCGGCCTTCGCCCAGGCCAAACCCGCGGCGGGACTGGAGACCGCGATATTCGCGGGTGGCTGCTTCTGGTGCATGGAGCCGCCGTACGACGATCTGCCCGGGGTTGTCTCCACCACCTCGGGTTACATCGGCGGGCATACCAAGAACCCGAGCTATCAGCAGGTGTCGTCCGGATCCACGGGTCACACCGAAGCGGTTCAGGTCGTATTCGACCCGACCAAGGTGAGCTACCAGAAGCTGCTCGAGGTGTTCTGGCGCAATATCGATCCGACCACGCCGAACGCCCAGTTCTGCGATCACGGCTCACAGTATCGCAGCGGCATCTTCTACCTGAACGAGGAGCAGCATCGGCTGGCCGTCGCATCGCGCGAACACGTCGAGCGCACCAAGCCGTTTCGCGCACCGATCGTCACCGAAATCACCCGGGCGAGCACGTTCTATCCCGCCGAGGACTACCATCAGGATTACTACAGGAAGAATCCGTTACGCTACAAGCTCTATCGCACGGGCTGCGGGCGCGACAACCGGCTGGAGCAGCTCTGGGGCAAAAGCGCAAAGGGCGGCGGCTAGTCGCCTCAGCGCGACACAGGCGCGACCGCGCGCCGCCCGCACAGTCGCCTGCGGCGATCGTAGCGGGCTGCGCCGGGCCCCATCCAGATCTTCGTGCGCCGCGCCTGGCACCTCGCGCGGTGAGCCAAGCTATTTGCGCTCAGCGCCACGAAGCGCGCCCCAGTTCGCGTCGGCGGTCCTACGCACTGCAACTCAGCCCGGCTTGCCGTCGATGCGCGGGCGGGTCAGGATCGGCCAGTACACCACGCAGTAGATCGTGAATGCGCTCGACCACAGGATCGCCGAAGCGACGAGCGCAAACGCGTACGCCTGAGGTAGCAGTAACGGGACAAAAACCCGAATCGCTGCCGCCAATGGCACTAGTGCGTACGCGACGACCTCGGCCGAGCCCGCCTTGAGCGGGCGGCCGGTATGGCCCCGGGCGGTGCGCGTCACCATTCCGATGATCATGCCACCGACCGCGCCTACGCCAAGCGCGTGCATCGCCGCCGACGCGGAACCGGCGACTCCGGCGAGCGCGAGCGCGAGCAACAGCATGCCGACCGCGATCCACGCATACGACAAATGCAGAATCCACAGAATCGGGCTCGAGCGCGTTGCCCACGGATTCCACGTCCAGAGCCGCACGGCGTGCGCGGCCGCGGTAGCCAGCGCCAGCACCGCCACGATCGAATCCGGCACACCCGCGGCCCAGGCGACGAGCGTTGCCGCCAGCGCCGCCAGAGCGGCGGGCTCGATTCCGGGCAAGCTACGCATGCGCACGCCCAGAATCGCGTTGCGGGTGAACGCCGGGATGACACGGCCACCCATGATCGCGATCACCAATACGACCATCAGCAAAGCGGCATGCACCCAAACGAGCGGCGAGGAGGCAATCACCCCAGCATGCGCCAAGTGGAATCCCGCGTTGAGGGCGGCGAGCAGCAGCAGGATCGCGGCAAAGAACTGATTGCGGTTGCGCGCGCGATGCAGCGTCCGCCACAAAAACCAGGCGATCGCCGGCAGGAAGGCGAGGTCCGCTATGGCGGCGCCCCAACCCGGGCCGGTAAGCATAAAGATGCGCCCGAGCAGCCACAACAACGCCAGGACGCCGAGCGTGCGTCCCGTCGGCGTTGGCAGTCCGGTCCAGGCGCGCGCGGCCGTAAACAGGAACCCGCTGATGATCGCAACCGCGAATCCGAACACCATCTCGTGCGTGTGCCATGCAATTCCGGTGACGAACCCGGGCTGCGGCAGCACGCCCAGGAATTGCGCAACCCATATCGGCACGCCGCAAGCCGCGAACAACGCACCGAGCAGGTAGAACGGACGAAAACCGAGCGCGAGCCACGCCATCGGTGCGGCCTCGGACTGCGCGCGCGTCACGCGCGCATGGGAGTGGGTAGTCATATTCAAACCTCGTCGGTTGCAATCAAGCTTGCGTCTATCGTGCCTTCATTCAACGCGTGCGCCCGCGGCGGAGACCACTTTGCCCCAGCGCTCGGTTTCCGCTGCGAGAAACTGCGCAGCCTCATGCGGCGTGCTGCTGAGCGGCTCGAATCCGAGCTTGCGCAAACGGGCACGGACGTCGTCCGACCGCGTGCTCGCCGCTAGCGCCGCATTGAGGCGTTCGACGATCGCGCGCGGCGTAGCTGCCGGCGCCATCACGACGTACCAGGTACGAACCTGCAGCCAGGGATAGCCCGCCTCGGCCGCCGTCGGCACGTCGGGTAACGTCGCAGCTCGTGTCGGTCCGAGCACCGCGAGGCCGCGCAGTTTCTGTTCCCGAATATGAGTACCCACTGTAGCCACGCTCGCGATCACCATATCGACGTGCCCGCCGAGCAAAGCGAGCGTGGCTTGGTTCACCCCTCGATGCGGCACGATGAGAATGCGCAGCCGTGTCACGGTCAGGAACAGATGTGCACCGAGTTCGTTGCTCGTGCCCGGACCACCGGTGCCAAACGCGAGCTTCCCGGGTTGGGCGCGCGCCAACTGGATGAGCTCCTTGATGCTATGCACCGGGGCGCTTCGTTGTACCGCAAGCACGTTCGGTATGTCGGCGACCAGCGCCACTGCCGAGAGGTCGCGCAGGGGATCGTAGTTGAGCCTGCGATAGAGACTGGGGCTGATCGCAAGCCCGGGCGAACCGAGCAGCAGCGTATAGCCGTCTGGCGCCGCGCGCGCGACCGCCTCGTTACCGATGTTGCCGCCGGCGCCCGGCCGATTCTCCGCGATCACCGCGACGCCTAGCGAATCGCTCAGCGCGTGGGTGACGATGCGTCCAAGCATATCGGTGCCGCCGCCAGGCGGGAACGGCAAAATCAGACGCAGTGCACGCACCGGATACTCGGGCGGCGCGCTCGGCTGCGCGCTTGCCGCTGCAAGGGCGAGCACGAAGGCGGAAAGCAGACGCAGTAGCGCACGCATCGGAGTCGATTCGAGATCCTCGCGCAATTGGCGCGACCCTCGATTCTACCGCCGCACTTGCCGCGCACAGCCCGCGCGGCGTCAAATCACGTGCGCCCCGATCGCTTCGGATGCTGCCGGCACGCACGCGCCTCAGCCCGGCAGCTCGATATCGAGCATGAGGTATGACAGGCTCTTGCCGTGTGCATCCTGCGCGAGCGAGATAGTCACACCACCGCCAAGGGCATTCTCGATCACGAAATTGAGCGCTCGCAGCTTCGGCAGCTCGTAGCGCGTGATCGGGCCCTGCGCGATGTGCGCATAGGCCGCCATCACCCGCTCGACGCTAAGCTGGGCACGCAGAATATTCCAGGCCCGCTCGTCGTAGGCTATAACCGAAACGTTGGACGTGTTGCCCTTGTCGCCGGCGCGGGCATGGCCGAGATCATAGACCTTCGTGCTCATCGCCCACTCTCGACCGCAACTTCGGTGCGCACCAGCTCGCGCGGCAGCAGCAGCGATTTCACACCCAGCACTTCGCGCAGCGCGTTGGAGCCGCCGCCACCACCGGCCGGGCCGTTGACGTGCAAGGTGCGCACTTCGAAACCGACCGCCTGCGCCGCCTTGCGATCGGGGCTGCGCGCCGCGATGCGCAGGCGCACTTCGTATGGTTGCGAGCGTCCGGCAGCCATGCCGTGCAGGCTGGACATGCCGATGTAGTCAGCCCGAATCTCGGGGTAAGCAAAACCTCGCATTGCAAGGCGCTCGCGTACGATGCGCTCGGCGAGCTGCGCGCGCGCCAGCGCATTCGGACCGGCATAGCCGACTTCGCCCTCGCCGATCCAGCCGTCGTGGTAGCCGACCACGACCTTGTAGGTCGGCGTGCGTGCACGGGCGCGCGCACCGCTCACACGCACGCGGTTTGCGCCGAGCGCCTCGAAGCTCACATCAGTGACATCCAGAATGCAGTCGGGCGTGATGTAGTGCGCGGGATCGTGCATCTCGTAGAGCACCTGTTCCTTGCACGTCATCTCGTCCAGGCGCCCGCCCGAACCTTCTACCTTGCCAAGGACCAGTTCACCCGTGCGGCTTACGTCGGCGAACGGAAAACCGATACGCGCCATATCGGCAACCTCCTTGCGGCCCGGATCGGCGAAGCAGCCTCCGGTCAATTGCGCGGCGCACTCCATCAGGTGACCGGCGATGGTGCCGACAGCCAGGCGCGCGTAATCGTTGTAGCTCCAACCGAGCCCATGCAGCATGCAGGCAAGGAACAGGGAGGGATCGGAAACGCGCCCGGTCATCACCACCGGTGCGCCGGTCGCGAGCGCGTCGCGTACGATATCCGCCCCCAGGTAGGCATTGGCCGCGGCCATGCGCGGCAGCAGGCTCTCCACCGGCTCGCCGCTTTCGAGCAACTCGAGCTCCGGATGGGCGCGAATCTGCTCGGTCACATCGTCACCCAGCACCACGGCGACCGGCACCTCGGCAAGGCCGAGAGCGCGTGCTTCGCGCTGCACCGCGCGGGCGGCGCCGATCGGATTGGCCGCCCCCATGTTGGTGACGATACGAATGCCGTTCCGAATGCACGCGGGCAGCACCGCCTGGAATCGCTCTGCGAGATAGGGTGTATAGCCTTTCGTGGGGTCTTTCGAGCGCGCGAGGCTCTCGCGCGCGATCGTTCGCTCGGCGAGGCATTCGAAGGCAATGTAGTCGCACCGGCCGCGCTCGGCCATTTCCTGTGCCGGGTCGATGCGGTCGTCGGAAAAGCCCGCGCCGCAGCCGACCCGGATGATGTCCTTGTCCATACGCATCACCCTAGGCCGGCATCGGCCGCCGCGACACCAGCGCCAGCCAGCCGCGCAAGATCCGGTAGAGCACCCACAAGCCTACGATCACCGCCATCACCCACGCGAACAGCAGGCCGATGATCGTCACGAGCAGCAGGATCGCGATCACCGACCACAGCAGCGCGTACCAGAAGGTGCGGATCTGCCAGCCGAAATGCGAATCGAGGAAGGTGCCGCGCACGTCGCTGCGCTTCGCGTAATTGAGGATGACGGCGATGATGGACGGCCAGCCGGTGAGAAAGGCGGTAACGACGAACACGCTCCCGGCGAGTCCCGTCAGCGCGCTGAATGCGTGCAGCGCATAGATCACGTGCGTGAGCGTGATCAGTCCCTGGTCGGGCATGGGGACGCCGGTGCGGGCGTCGATGATCTCGGGCAACTCGGCCTCCATTACCTCAGTTCTGCGGTGGAATCTTCGCCTCGCGAATGACCTTGGTCCAGCGCGCCACTTCCTTTGCTACGAACGCTTGCGCCTGCGCGGGCGTGGTTGGCCTCACTTCGGCGCCAAGCGCGAGCAACTTGTCCTTCACTTCCGGGCGCCTCAAAGCCTCGTGCACGACATCGTTCAGCCGCTGCGCGAGCGCTGCGGGCAGCCTTGCGGGCGTGGCCACCGCGTACCAACCGAGTACGTCGAAGTCGGGCACGACGGTCTCGGCGATGGTCGGCACATCGGGCCAGAGGACGAAACGCTTCTTGGTGGTGACTGCAAGCGCGCGCAACCTGCCGCTCGCCACGTGCTGCGCCACGCCGGCAGCGGTTGTGAAGATGAGCGGGACTTCGCCCGCGAGCAGCGCCGTGGGCGCGGCCGTGCCGCCCTTGTAGGGGATGTGATTGAGTCGAATTCCGGCGCGCGCCTGGAAAAGCACGGCGGCCAAGTGCATGCCGGTGCCGGTGCCTCCCGTGCCGTAGTCGATCCGCCCTGGCTCGGCCTTGGCGTCGTGCACCAGGTCCTGGATAGTTTTCGCTGGCAGCTTGGATGACGCGATCAGCACGAACGGATTGGCCGCCACCATCGAGATGAGCGTGAAGTCTCCGACCGGGTCGTAAGGAAGCGATCGATACAGGCCGGGCGAAGTGGAATGTCCGGACGCCATCAGAAACAGCGTATATCCGTCCGGCTCGCTCTTCGCCACGATGCCGGCGCCCGTGGTGCCGCCCGCGCCGGGCCGACCGTCGACGATGACCGGTTGGCCGAGGGTCTCGGCCATGCGCGTGGCGAGCAGCCGTGCGGTGATGTCGACGCTGCCGCCGGGAGTGAAGCCGTGGATGAAACGGATCGGCCGGGCCGGCCAGCGGTCGTGTGCGCCGGCGCAAAAACTCATTGCGGCGAGCACCATGCCGCCCAGTGCGATGAGGATCCTGTCGATTGTGCGCATCAGGCGTGCCCTGTCGAGTATCCGGTAAGTAGTGAAAACTCGTCAGACGATATAGCGTTCCGGCAGCGGTCCTTGCGGAACGGGTGCATAGGCATAGCCGGCGTCGCGCATGAGATGCGCGCGCGATTCCAGCGTCTCGGCACGCAGCGCTTGCAGCTGCGATTCAGGGTACACGAGCTTGCCGTCGCGCTTCAGGAACCGGCCTGCGATCATGACCGCATCCACGTCCGCCGCCTCGGCGTGCATGACGATCGCATGTACCGGATCACCTCCCGGGAGAATCGAGAAAAGATTCATGCCGCGGGTGTCGAACATCGTCAGGTCGGCCTGCTTGCCCGGTGTGATAGAGCCGATCTTTCGTTCGAGCCGCATCGCCTTTGCCCCGCCCATCGTGGCCCAGTAGAGCGCATCGCGCGTGCGGGTGGCGTGATGCGTGCTTGCCGGCCATTGACCAGCCGCGTTCAAGGCCCGATTGTCGTGCTCGCGCTGGTGCTGGAATGCGTGGCGCATGACCCAGAGCATGGAGCTGTTGAAATACGGGTCGCAGTCGCTGCCGACGGAAGGCGTCATGCCGAGCTTGACGGCGCGCCCGATCATCGCCGGCTGCTCGTAGTTGAGCATCTCGGTGAGACAGGTCGCGGTTATGGTGCAGCCCGCGTCGAGCACGATCTTCAATTCCTCCTCGTCGAAGCAGTTGCCGTGGGCGATATTGTGGTCGGGCCCGAGCAACCCCGCGCGCGCGAGCCGCGGCATACCGTCCTCCACCTTGCGCTTGCCCTTGCGGCCATAGGTGTGCGCGGAGTTGATGAGGCCGTACTCGCGCGCGAGCCGGATGTCATGCACGGCCACGTCGTATTCGCCCCAATCCGGCCCCAGGATCGCCATTGCCAGCGTAACCAGTCGGTCGTCGGATGCGAGCCGCCCGGTGCGCAGTCGATGGATCTCCTCGCGCGGAAACGGGATCTTGTAGAACGGCGTTTCCCCCGGGCGCTCGGGTGGCTTGTTGGTGCCGCGCCCGAACAGGGCGCGGATGCCCGAAGCTTCCAGCCCGTCGATCGCGGCATCGGTCATCTCGGCATCGCGAACGATGTGACACCAGTCGAAGATCGTGGTCGCACCGTGATGGATCTGGTTGAGCGACCCCAACAGGTTGCCGACGTAGACATCCCGTGCGGTATATTGCGTCGCCATGCCGCGGTGCATGTTGGCGTGGTAGTCGCGGCTTCCGACCCAGTCCGCGCCGATGCCGCGCAATTGGAACTCCCAGGTGTGGATGTGCGCGTTGACGAGCCCCGGGATCACGATCCAATGGCTGCCGTCGACCACAGCCGCATCACCGGCCGCGATATTATGCGCGACCGCCTCGATCTTCTCGTCTGCGATGAGAATATCGGCGCCGAACAGTTCGCCCAAGTCGGGATCGACCGTCACCACGGTCGCGTCCTTGATGAGCGTGCGGGTCATCGGTGCATCTCGAAGATAGTCGGATCGAGGCGCGCGGCTCACGCCCCGAAGATTGGTCGGGGAGGCGCAAAGGTACCAGAGTCTGGCGCCGCCTCAAACCGTCGCGTGCGTGCGCGGGCGCCGGGAGAGACGGCACGACGGATATGTCGCGGCTTGCGCCCTGAAACGCCGTCGTGCGGTCTCTTCCCTCACCCCAAACCCCTATCCCAGGGGGTAGAGGGGAGCGCTGTGTGCCCGCGGATGCGGGCACGTTCCTGGGAGGCTCGGAGGTCGCCGCGGCGGGGCAGAACCTCGGCCGGGCGCCGATCGGGCGAACGAATTGCAAGTTGCGCGGACCAATAGCGTTGGGCCCGCTGGGGCTGCCAGCCGCGCTTTTTCCATCCCCGCTTCGAGAGAATCGTCAGCCATGCATCGCCGTGATGTACTCAAGTTGATGAGTGTGGCCGCTTTCCTGAACGCCGCGACGGTTGCCGCCGCGCAGCGCAGCCGCAGCGCCGAGGAGTTGCACTATCTGAGCGAGGCGCAACCGTTCGACTATGCCGCGCTCAAGGGACGGGCGCGCGCGCTTGCCGCACAGCCCTACCAGGCAGCACAGAATCGACTGCCTGCCGAAGTCAAGCAACTCGACTGGGATCAGTACCAGAGTATCCGCTTTCGGCCCGATCATGAGCTGTGGGCGGACGAGCACACACGCTTCACCATCCGCTTCTTCCACATGGGCCTTTACTTCGAGTTGCCGGTTCGCATCCACGCGCTGCGCAACGGCCTCGCGCGCGAGATCGCGTATGACGCCGCTATGTTCGATCACGGCAAGAGCGGGCTCGCCGGCGTGGCACTGCCCCCGGACCTGGGCTTCGCTGGGTTTCGTGTCCTCATGCGCAGCGATCCCGAGCGCGATATCGCGGCGTTCCTCGGTGCAAGCTACTTTCGTGCGGTCGGCGGGGAGAAGCAATACGGCCTGTCGGCGCGCGGGCTCGCGGTCGATACCGGTCTGCCGCGACCGGAAGAATTTCCGCGCTTCACCGATTTCTGGCTGGAGCGCCCGCAACCCGCATCGGACCGGTTGCGCGTCTATGCGCTGCTCGATTCGCCCAGCATCAGCGGCGCGTACCGATTCGACATCGTCCCAGGCGACACGCTCGTCATGGATGTCGACACCGCACTGTACCCCCGCAAGGCGATCGAGCGCATCGGCATCGCACCTCTGACCAGCATGTATCTGCATGGCGAGAACGACCGGCGTGTGGCGATCGACTGGCGTCCGGAGATCCACGATTCGGACGGTCTCGCGCTCTGGACCGGTAATGGCGAACGCATATGGCGGCCGCTGTCGAATCCGGAGCGTCTCGCTTTCAATACCTATCGCGACGAGAATCCGCGAGGTTTCGGCTTGATGCAGCGCGACCGGGATTTCGCCCACTATCAGGATGACGGCGCGTTCTACAACCGCCGGCCGAGCCTGTGGGTCGAACCTCGCACAGGCTGGGGCAAGGGCGAAGTTGCTCTGGTCGAAATTCCCACCGCCGACGAGACGTTCGACAACATCGTCGCGTTCTGGCACCCGGCACGCAAGCCGCAGCCTGGCGAGGAAATGCTCTACAGCTATCGATTGCATTGGGGGGCGCGCACGCCGGGAATGCCGGCGATCGGCCATGTCGTCGCCACGCACACCGGCATCGGCGGCGTGGTCGGCCGCCCGCGCAGCTACTACTCGCGCCGCTTCGTGGTCGACTTCGCCGGCGAAGCGTTCGCGCGTCTGCCGGCCAAGGCCGAAGTCGAAGCGGTCATTACCGCCTCGCGCGGCGAAGTGGAGATCACTTCGGCCCGCCCGCTGCACCCCATCAAAGGCTATCGCGCGATGTTCGATCTGAAGCCTACCGACGAGCGCCCCGATCCGATCAATCTACGCCTGTACCTGCGTCATGACGGCAAGGCGCTGACCGAGACGTGGGTATACCAGTGGACTCCGCCACCCGCGCAGGCACGCAAGTTCTGAGCGCAGCGCGGCGTATCAGACCGCGCCTGCGAATGGCTGACCCGACGTATCCGTCACGACGCGTTGCTGCGGCGATGCCGTGCAGGCCGGTAAGCCGCCGGCCTGACGCCAAGCCCCTACAGCAGGCTCGGAGCTCGTCACTTGCTCGTGCAGCGCTCTCAGCAGGCGGGAATCCTCGAGTAGGGTCATCTTGTCGCGCGCGCTGAGCGCCTGGGGACCCTGCGCCAACGCACGCTGCAACAGCGCCTCGGCTGATGCGCGCACGTGACCGCCCCGGTGGCCGTGCGGGGCCATGGCGCTTGCGCGGGCATTGGCGACCGGGTCGACGATTACGGCGACGAAGTCTATCGCCTGCACTGCCGCGCGCGTAAGCTCGGCGGTGCGCCGGATCTCGGTCGAGCCACTCGCTTCCTCCGGTATCAGGAACAGCCCTCGTGCGCGCAGCCGGCGTCCGAGCGACGCGCGGCTCAGGATCACCGACACCGGAATGGAGAGCGCCAGCGCACCCCCCACCGGCAGCAGCCACCAGACGTGCGCGGGATTGAGCCCGTACACGCCACCCACCCATAGCATCCCGAGCAACGTCTGGCCGCCGTGGCGGTGCAGCGCCTGCGTCCAGGTTGTTTCGACATCCTCCCGCGGCGGCGACTTCCATTGCACCGAGCGGCCTGCAAGCGCGGCGGTAACGAACTGGGTGTGGAAGATCATCCGGATCGGTGCGAGCAGCGCCGAAACGATCATCTCAAACAGTACGCTCGCCGTCAGGCGCAGCGCCCCGCCGAACGCGCGTGCGCCATTCTTCGCTACGATCAGCATGCTTAGGATCTTCGGCAGGAACAGTAGCGACAACGTCGTACTGAACAGCGCCACTGCCCGCTCCGGGCGCCACTCGGGCCACAACGGGAAAAGCTGGTAGGGCTGCAGGAAGTAGACCGGTTCGTACAGCGTGTGTACCGCAAGCAAGACCGTGGAAAGGATCAACGCGGTGAACCACAGCGGCGAGGACACGTAAGCCAGTACCCCGGTCATAAACACCGCGCGATGCACCGTGTGCACGCCATCCATCGCAATCAGGCGAAAGTTCATGAGATTGCCTTGGCACCAGCGGCGGTCGCGCTTGATTTCGTCCATCAGATTGGGCGGCATCTCCTCGTAGCTGCCGGGCAAGTCGTAGGCGATCCACACGCCCCAGCCCGCACGGCGCATGAGCGCGGCCTCGACGAAATCGTGCGACAGGATCTCGCCCGAAAGCACGCCACGGCCCGGCAAGCGGCGCAGCGCGCAATAACGCATGAACGGCGTCACGCGGATGATCGCGTTGTGCCCCCAGTAGTGGGACTCGCCGAGCTGCCAGAAGTGCAGGCCTGCCGCGAACAGCGGACCGTAGACGTTGGCGGCAAACTGCTGGATGCGCGCGTGCAGTGTGTCCCGGCCTGCGGCGCGTGGGATGGTCTGGATGATGCCGGCACCCGGTGTGGCCTCCATCATCCCGACCAGCCGCGTCAGGCATTCGCCAGTCATTACGCTGTCGGCATCGAGCACCACCATGTAGCGGTAGTTGCTTCCCCAGCGGCGGCAGAAATCAGCTACGTTGCCGCTCTTGCGCTTGATCCGGTGCCGCCGCCAGCGGTAGAAAATGCGTCCGAAGCCGTTCACAACCCGGCACAGATCGAGCCAGGCAGCTTGCTCGGCCACACGCTTGTCGGCATCTGCGCTGTCGCTCAAGACGAAGAAGTCGAAATGCCGCGACTGGCCGCTACGTTCGAGCGATTCATAGGTGGCGCGCAGCCCCGCGAATACGCGTGCAACGTCTTCGTTGCAGATCGGCATGATCACCGCGGTTCGCGCGCTCGGGTCTATCGGCTTGTGCGGCCTGGATCTCGCCGAGATGGCGTACCGATCCCTGCCAGTGAGCAGAAGGAAGAAGCCCGCGAGCGCGGTCCAGAAGCCGGCGCTGACCCAACCGAACAGGATCGCGAACAGGACCAGGATCGCGATCTCCAGCGGCTGCCTACCCTGGTAAGGCAGCACAGTGGTCATGAAGTCGGTCGCGATCCAAGTCTGACCGATTGTCAGCATGAGCAGACTCAGTCGGCGCACTGCGCCGTCGCGATGCAAGCGCGCATCCTGCGCAGGCGGCCCGGCTTCGGCGTCGACATTTCGCACTCGCCGTACCCGCAGTACACGCCGCAGCAGGCTTTGCGGCCACGAGCTCGGCGCGATCGAGGTGCGCTTCAGCGGCGGTGTGGTCGGGATGTGCTCTGGCTCGACCCTCGCAGCGGGGGATTGCGCAGCGCAGCCAGAGCCATCGTCCGTGCGCGGCGCGTGTCTGCTGCCCTGCGAGAACGATGGTGCGAGATCTTGCATCTGATTTCCTGGCACCCCCGGTCGAATCCGCAGCTAGTCGGGGGGGACGATGTAGCTCCAGACTTCCGACAACGGGACGCTGCCGGCGTTCAGTTGTCCGCGCAATTCGATCGGGCGCTTTTCGTCGAGCGCGCGCACGCGCAGCGTCGCGCGCCAGCCCCCGATGGCTTCGTTTCGGCGCAGCGTGCGCTCGATGATCTCAGCGTTGTCGCCGCCCGACACCTGCCATTGCGCCGCAACCTGCGGCAACTTGGCCGCCGGATCCGGCGCGAAGTCGATGACGAAAAGCATGCTCTTGTCCGTCGCGGCCCTGTCTTTGCGTTCAGCCGCGGCGGCGGACTGCAAGCGGCGGGTTTGTACGACGCGTAGCGCGGGCCTCGGCAAATCCGGGTCCCGGCCCCAGGTCAGCTCGTACTCGATGTCCAACGGTCGCTTCGGCGCCGGCTGCTTGGCAGGAATCCAGTAAGCGACGATGTTATCGTTGTTCTCGTCGGGGCTGGGAATCTGCACCAGCTCGACGCGACCGGCGCCCCAGTTACCCTTCGGTTCCACCCAGGCGCCGGGGCGCAGGTCGTAGCGCGCATCCAGATCCTCGTAAGCACGAAAATTGCGGTCGCGCTGCAGCAGTCCGAATCCCAGCGGATCGGTGAGCGCATACGACGTGATCAGCAACCGGCG
>WYBJ01000143.1 GCA_011525945.1 Burkholderiaceae bacterium
CGTCACCCGCGCCTCATTGACCTTGAACAGACGGGCAACGGCTGCGCGGTCGAGCGCGCCGCTGTCGCGCACGCGCTCGAAGTTGGGCCGTTCGCTGCAGATGATGTCGAAGGTGATGTGATCCACGCCGGCATTCTTGCTGCGGATGGTCGAGGCGAGATCGGAAAGTTTCACGTGCGCTGCTCCTGGTTCGATGTCGACAAGGCACTTTCGATAATGATCGCGCGCGCACGCAGCGCTGTCGCGATGGGCGCTGGGCTGCGCCAGCACCGGGTTTCGCGCGAGACTCTGCAAATCACGATCGTCACCGAGTCAGCGCGCCGCGATGCGTTCGAACCGCGTCGTGAAGAATTCGCGTGGATCGCGCGCCTCGATGATGTGGTTCAGCGTCCACTCGTAGGCGGGCCGGGCGCGCAGCACTTCGTCGGAGAGTATGGCCGCGGTACCGGCGGTGCCCTTCACGTTCGGCAGGCGCGCGTAGAACAGATTCTTGGCCGCGATGTGGCAGATGGTATCGGCGCGCTCGAAATCGTCGCACGTCACCTCAACCACGATCCCGACCTCGACCGGCGATCCTGCCGGCGTTGGCTCCATCTCCTCCATCACCGCGTTGCGCCCGTAGACGTGATAGAAGACGTTGTAGCTGCCACCGATCGGCCCGAATCGCTCGGTAAGCTTGCCCTTGGCCCAGTCGATCGCGCGCTCGAGATTGGCGATCGTGTAGGGGTCGCGAATACCGAGGATGAAAAGCGCCCGCTCCGCGACCTTGCCCGAGCCCTCCAGCTTGATCCACGTGCGCGTATCGGCGACGAAGGTCTGTCCGGTCACCCGCGTGGTCTTCTCGTCCACCTGCTCATAGCGGCAATTCGACATGTCGAGATAGCCGCCGGGCACGTACTCGCGAAACGGGTTCAGGCGCTCGTACATCGCGTGGCTCGCCACCGACGCCGGCGTGCAGCGCTGATCCGGATGCATCGCGGTCACGTAGACGCCGCTGTCGTCGACGCGCCCGAGGATGGTCTCCTTGCCCATGAAGGGCTCGCCGCAAAACGAAGCGCACTCCATCGCCTTGCCGCAGAAGAACGCATCCGCCGCGCTGTAGCCCGCGTTGAGCAGGGGGGCGGCGAAGATCGCCGGGTCGCTGGAACGCCCCGCGATCACGACCTCAGCCCCGGCGTTGAGCGCGTCGCGAATCGGTTCGGCGCCCATCACGGCCACCACCGTGTTCGTGCGCCGCAGTAGCGCGACATCGGCATCGGCGCGGCCGTTCAGGCCCTGGATGATCTGCCCCTTTTCGAGCCGCGCGATCAAGTCCGGCACCGCCAGCTCGGATCGGATCGCGGCCAGCTCGAACGCCCCGAGGCGATGCTCGGCGGCGAGCTCGCGCACGATGCGCAGGTACTGTTCGACGCCGCGATCGGTGCCGGTGTCGGAGGCCGAACCGATGATGAGCGGGATCTTGAGGCGGCGTGCGGCCAGCAGCATCGCCTCGATATCGTGGCGCTGCCAGACCTCGTTGCTGGCGGCGCGGTCGGCGCCGAGCGGATAGGGGCCGATGTCGGCGCTGCCCGAATCGGCGATGATGAAGTCGGGATTGCGCGCGCAACCGAGCTCGAAGCTCGCTTTCTCCAGCGGCGTGGTGCCGAGGTGGCCGGTCGGCGTGATGATCTGGATTGGTTTCATGCGGTTTCCTTGGGCGAATCGAACAGGTGACAGGCCACCGACGAGCCGGGAGCGGTCTCGCGCAGCTGCGGGGCGTGGCTTGCGCATTGCGGCATGGCGCGCGCACAGCGCGGGTGAAAGCGGCATCCCGGCGGCGGGCGCAGCGGCGAACCAGGCTCGCCCCTGGCGCGTAGTGCTGCCCTGTCGCTGCGAGGGCTCAAGCTCGGCACGGCCGCGATGAGACTCTGGGTGTAGGGATGGCGCGGTGCGGTCAGGATGTCCCGCGCCGGTCCGATCTCGACGATCTCGCCCAGATACATCACCGCGATCCGATCCGAGACGTAGCCAACCACCGACAGATTGTGCCCGATGAAGAGAAACGTGAGGCTGAAGTCGCGCTTGAGCGCGAGCAGCAGGTGCAGGATCTGGGCCTGGATCGACACGTCGAGCGCCGACACCGGCTCGTCGCAAACCACTACTTCGGGTCGCACGATCAGTGCGCGGGCGATGCCGATGCGCTGGCGCTGCCCGCCAGAGAACTGGTGCGGAAAGCGGTTGAGGTGCAGCGCCTTGAGACCCACGCGCTCGAGCATCGCGACCACCTCGTCGCGCGCCGCGCCGCGATCGCGGTCGCGATGGATGCGAAGCGGCAATCCGACGATGCGCTCGACGGTGTGCCGCGGGTTGAGGGAAGCATACGGATCCTGGAAGATGATCTGCAGCCGGCTGCGCAGCGCCGTGAGCTCGCGCGGCGCGAGCGCGGTAATGTCGGTGCCGTCGAAGACGATGTGGCCCGAACTCGGGGCCTCGAGCCGCACCAACACGCGCGCCAATGTGCTCTTGCCGCAGCCGGACTCGCCAATCAGCCCCAGTGTCTCACCGCGCGCGATGCGGAAGCTCACGCCGTTCAACGCCTGCACCAGGTAATCGCTCCGCTTCAACGCCCGCGCGATCAGGCCGCGGCGCGTGTCGTAGACCTTGGTCAGCGCATCGACCGTGACGAGGTTCGCCGCCGTCGTGCTCACGCCAACGTCCCCGCGCGCCGGCAGCGGACCTGCCGGCGCGCATCGATGCTGCGCATCGCGATCAGGGTGCGACACGCCGGTTCGGCATAAGGGCAGCGGCCGATAAAACGGCATTCCGCAGGAAGATCGATCAGTTCCGGCACCTGGCCCTCGATCGGCCGGATGCGATGCCCGATATCTCCGAGCCGTGGGATCGACCCGATGAGACCGCGCGTGTATGGGTGGAGCGCCGCGCCGATCAGCGCGCGCGTCGGGCCGATCTCGACCGCCTGGCCGGCGTACATCACCACCACGCGCTCGCAGAATTCGGCCACGACGCCGAGATCATGCGTGATCAGCACCACGGTCATGCCGAGCTCGCGGCGAAGCCGCGCGAGCAGTTCGAGCACCTGTGCCTGTATGGTGACGTCGAGCGCGCTGGTCGGCTCGTCGGCGATCAGCACGCGCGGCCGGCAGGCGAGCGCGATCGCGAGCATGACACGCTGGCGCATGCCGCCGGAGAACTCGTGCGGATACTGCTTCAAGCGCGACGCGGGCTCGGGAATGCCGACCAGCGCCATCATCTCGAGCGCCTGAGCGCGCAGCGTCCTCGAAGGTGCCCGGCGGTGCTCGCGCAGCGTCTCGATAATCTGCTCGCCGACCGTGAGTGCGGGGTTGAGGCAGGTGAGCGCATCCTGCAACGTGATCGCGATCTCCTTGCCGCGGAGCGCGCGCAGGCGCTTTCGATCGAGGGCGAGCAAGTCCTGGTCGCGATAGCGGACCGAGCCGGCGACGATGCGCCCGGGCGGGCGTACCAACCCGAGGACGCTGGCGAACGTGACGCTCTTGCCGGAACCGGACTCCCCGACGATGCCGAGACACTCGCCCGCGTAGACTTCGATGTCGACGCCGTCGACCGCCTTGACCAGCCCGGACTGCGTCGCAAAATGCGTCTGCAACCCGCGTATGCTGAGCACGGGCGTGTCGGCGGATGCCGAATCGGCGGCGCTACTCATCGCGTGAGCCTCGGATCGAACGCATCGCGCAGCCCTTGCGCTGCGATGTTGACGGCGAGCACCAGGGCAAAGATCGCGATGCCGGGGAAGGTGCTCACCCACCACGCTTCCAGCAGATGCGCGCGCCCGTCGGCGACCATCGAGCCCCACGAGGCGAGCGGAGGCTGCACGCCGATGCCAAGGAAGGACAGGCTCGCCTCGAGAATGATGATGGTGGCCATGCGCGTGGTCGCCACCACGACCACGGGCGAGAGGATGTTCGGCAGGATCTCGCGCCACATGATATGCCGGTGCGAGGCGCCGAGCGCGCGTGCCGCCGTGACGTAGTCGGACTCGCGCGCGGCCAGCGTCTCGCCGCGCACGACCCGACACGAGATGGTCCACTCCTTGTAGACCAGGGCGAGCACGATGTTTTCGAGCCCCGGCCCCATCATGCCCATGAGCCCGATGGCGAAGATGAGATAGGGAAAAGCGAGCAGCACGTCGACCACGCGCGAGATGACCGCATCGACCGCGCCGCGAAAGTAGCCGGCGGCCAGCCCCGCCAGGGTGCCCACGACGCAGGCGAGCAACACGACCGCGACGCCGATCGACATCGAGATGCGCGCGCCGTAGATCACGCGCGACAGGATGTCGCGACCGAGCGTGTCGCAGCCCAGCGGATACGACCAGTCGCCGCCCGGCATCCACGCCGGCGGTTGCAGCCTGCGCATGAGATCGGTGTCGTATGGGTCGTGCGGCGCGAGCCAGGGGGCGAAGAGCGCCATCAGCACGAACAGCACCACGGTGATGAGCGCGATCAGCGCCAGCCGGTCGCGGCGGAAGCGCCGCAGGTTGACGCGCAGGATCGAATCCTGGCGCTCGTCCGGGGTGGCGAGGGCGGCCGCGGGCATCACAGCCGCACCCGTGGATTGAGCCAGGCGTACAGAATGTCGGCGACGAAATTGACGCCGACGTAGATCAGCGCGATCACCAGCACGCCCGCCTGCACAATGGGATAGTCGCGTGCGTACACCGCTTCGACGATCACGCGCGCAAGCCCCGGCCAGCCGAACACCATCTCCACGATCGTATTGCCACCGAGCAGATACCCGGTCTCGAGTGCGGCCACGGTCACCGTCGGTATGAGCGCGTTCTTGAGCGCATGCCGTGCGAGGATGCGCGTGCGCTTCAGTCCCTTGGCCTCGGCGAACACGATGTAGTCCTGCTCCAGCACCTCGATCATGGATGCGCGTGTGACGCGCATGAGCAACGCCGCCATGGCGAGCCCAAGCGTAATCGCCGGCAGCGCGATGTGATGCAGCGCGTTCACCAAGGCATCCAGCCGGCCGTGCAGCAGGCTATCGACCAGGTACATGCCGGTCAGGCGCGGGACTTCGAAGGCGAAGTCGATACGCCCCGAAACCGGCATCCAGCCGAGCTGCACGGCGAAGAAGAGAATCAGCATGATGCCGAGCCAGAATGCCGGCATCGATACGCCGACCAGCGCCGTCACGGTCGCCGCCTTGTCGAGCAGCGAGCCGCGCCTGACCGCCGCCGCCACCCCGAGCGGAATCGAAACCGCGAGCGCGATGAACATGGCGACGAGCGTAAGCTCGATGGTGGCGGGAAGGCGCTCGGCGATGACATCGGCGACCGGGCGGCGGTGGAAGAAACTGCGGCCGAAGTCGCCCGCGAGCGCGTTGCCGACAAAATGAAAGAACCGCTCCACCGGCGGCCGATCGAGCCCCATGTCGTGGCGCAGCGCCTCGCGTTGTTCCGCCGTCGCGCGCTGGTCGCCGAGCATGATCTCCACCGGGTCGCCCGGTGTGAGCGTAACCATGAGAAACACCACCAGGCTGACCCCGGCGAGCACCGGGATCAGTTGCAGCAAGCGCTCGATAACGAAGGCGAGGCGCACGCCAACCGCCGGGGGACAGTCGCGCGGACGCTTGTTACTTGTCGAGGTAGGCCCGGTGCAGGTTGATCCTGCCGTCGGAGCCGGGTTCCCAGCCGTGCAGGCGCTTGCTCACGGCATAGATGTCCTGCGGCACCCAGAGGAAGATCCAGGGCGCTTCGTCGGCGACGATCTTCTCCGCCTGGTGGTACATGTCGGCGCGCTTGCCGCTGTCGAGCTCGGACTCGGCGGCGGTCAGGAGCTTATCCACCTGGGCGTTCGAGTATCCAGCGGTATTGCCGCGATCCTTGGTCTTGAGCGTCGGCACGAAAATTCCGGTCGGGTCGAGCGCGCCGCTACCCCAGGAGGTGAGATACATGTCGCGCTCCTTCTTCGCTCCACGCCAGATCGGGGTGAGAACTGCGCCTTCCCAGACCTGCACCTTGGTGCGGATGCCGACCCGCGTGAGCATGGCGGCGATCGCTTCGGCCACGTCCTTGAACGCGCCCTCGGCGTCGAGCGTGACATCGATGCCCTGGGCGTGGCCCGCTTCGGCCAGCAACTGCTTCGCCCGCTCGGGGTTGTAGGCGTACTCACGCAGCCCCTTCCTCGCGCCGAACGACTCCGGGCTGAGCACACCGGCGACGGGTGTGGCCGCGCCGCCGAGCAACTTGTCGATGATGAGCTTCTTGTTGATCGCGTGGTTGGCCGCCTGGCGCACGTGTACGTCGTTGAACGGCGCTCGCGTGGTGTTCAAGGCGACGAAGAACGTACGCGTGCCGTTGGCTTTTACCACGCGCGCGCGTCCGCTGCGCTCGATGGTGGCGATGGCGTGGCTCGGCACCTCGTTGATGATGTCGACCTCGCCCGCGAGCAGTGCCGCCACCCGCGAGGCGTTCTCCGGGATGATCTTGAAGATCACGCGATCGACCTTGGCCGGACCGGCAGGCGGGATGGCGCTGGCCCCCCCATAATAGTCGGCAAAGCGTTCCAGGATGAGACTGTCGCCCTTGCGCCATTCGACCAGCTTGAACGGTCCGGTGCCGTTGGCACGGGTGGCGAGCGCGGCATCGCCCGCGGACTCGACGAACTTCTTGCTCACGATCTCCTGCACCGGCAGCATGCGCGGAAACACCGGCCACGGCTCCTTCAGCTTGAAACGCAGCGCGTGCGCGTCAACCACTTCGGTTTCCGCGAGCGGCCCGAGCAGGCTCTTGCGCGGGCTCGTCTGCCCGCCGAGCGCCTTGTCCTTGGTTAGACGGTCGAACGTGAACTTGACGTCTTCGGCCGTCATGTCCTCGCCGTCGTGGAACTTGATCCCCTTGCGCAGCTTGACCTCGTAGGTGAGCGCATCGATCTGGCGCAGCGACTCGGCGAGCTCGGGCACGACCTCGCTTTTCGCCGTCTGGGTCATGATGCCGTCGTAGATATTACGGATCAAGGTCTCTGTTTCGCGCTTGCGGTGGTTGCCCGGGTCGAGCGTGAGCGCATCCTGGGTGAAGCCCACGCGCAGCTCGGACCCGTTCGCGGCAAGAGCCGCCAGCGCCAGCACGAACGCGGCGGCCGCGCGCCCTGCCAGGTCGAGCACACGCGCTCTTCCGCCACCTCGGCACATCGAAGCGATCCTCCTCATGGCGCTATCCTCCACTCAGTCCAGCTTGACTGGAAAAATTTCAGAATGTATTGTTCATGAAACGAATGTTTCGGTCAAGCCCGGTATAGCGCCTGATCGATCGACCTCCATGACCGAGAAATCCTTGCTGTTTGCGCAGATCGAAGATCGTAGCGAGCACTTGTCGCGCAACCACCGCGCGCTGGCGAAGTACGTGCTCGACAATTACCAGAGCGTCGCCTTCGCCACGGTGAAGCAGCTCGCGGAGCTCTCGTGCGTGTCCGAGGCGACCATTGTGCGCTTTGCCAAGGCGCTCGGCTTCAAGGGCTATCCCGAGCTGCAAAAGGAGATCCGGCGCATCGTGCGGGCGGATCTCAAGGGCACCGAGCGCTTTCAGCTCACCGATGCGGCACGTGCGCCGGGGGCGGGCCCGCTCGCAGCCGAGATCGCTAAGGAACTGGAGAACATCGCGAGCCTCGCGGCGACGCTCGATACGCGTGCTTTCGCGCGCGCCGTGAGCGCATTGTGCAACGCACGCGAGATCGCGATCGTAGGCTCCCGCAGCACCGTGCCGCTCGCGCATCACCTGTGGTTCGGGCTGAACAAGATCGATCTCGATGCCACCCGGTTCACCGCGGTGACGACCGAGACCTACGATCATCTCGGCCGCATGGCGGCAAAATCGTGCGTGGTCATCATCGGCTTCCCGCGCTATCTGCGGGACCTGGTCGATCTGCTCCATTTCGCGCGCAAGCGACGGCTGCGAACCCTCACCATCACCGACAGTGCGTTCTCGGCGCTGCGCGGCGACATCTGCCTCTATAGCCCGGCCGAGTCGGCGACTTTCGTCGCTGCGCATTGCGCGCCGCTCATCTTGATCAACGGCTTGTTGCAGCACGTGAGTCTGGCCAACAAGACGCGCAGCATGCGCGCCTTGAACCACTTCGAGGCGCTGGCCGACGACGCCTCCTACTTCTACAAACAATGAGCGAGACCCCGCCGATGGCCGACACGAAAACCCTGCGCATTCTGATCTCGACCGGGCACCTGGGTACGGCGCCGTCGAGCCCGGAGAGTTTCCATCGCGGCATCGAAACCGATCCCGACTATGTAGTGGCGGACGCTGGCAGCTCCGATCCCGGGCCGGTCTATCTGGGCGAGAACATCCAATTGGGACACTTCGCGCGCGACGAGCTGGAGCTGTTCCTCACCGCCTCGCGCAAGCGCGCCATTCCGCTCATCATCGGCTCGGCGGGCGATTCCGGCAGCAATCACGGTGTCGACCGCTTCGTCGGCATGATCCGCGAGCTCGCTGCCGAGCATCGCATCCCGAAGTTCCGGCTCGGCTACTTCTATTCCGAGGTGGACAAGGGATTCCTCCACGCCGAGCTCGACCGCGGTGGAGCGATCACGGGGCTCGGCGGCTTTCCCGACCTCGCGCGCGAGGAGATCGATCTGGCGAGTCGCATCGTCGCGGTGGCCGGCGTACACCCGTTCATCAGGCTGCTCGACCTGGGGGCGGACGTGATCATCGGCGGGCGTTGCGGCGACATCAACTTTACCGCCGCCCCCTGCATCCGCGCCGGATTTCCCGAGGCGTTGGCGTATCACATGGGCAAGATGATCGAATGCGCTTCGCTCGTGGCCGAGCCTTTCATGGGCAAGGAGACGATCATCGGCACGATCTCGCACGAGGATATCAAGATCACCCCCTATCACCCGGATCAGCGCTGTACGGTCGCTTCCGCCGCCGGGCACTCGATGTATGAACGCGAGACCCCGTTCTACGAACATACGCTCGGCGGTATGCTCGACATGCGCAACTGCCGCTACGAGCAGTTCGATGAGCGCACCTGCCGCATTGCGGGGGCAGCGTGGCTGCCGGCGGCGGAGTTGCGGGTGAAGCTCGAAGGCGCGAAGAAGGTGGGTGAGCGCTACATGGGTTTTGTCGGGATCCGCGACCCGCACATCGTACGCAACGTCGACCAGGCGGTCGAATGGTGTAAGGCAGCCGTAGCCAAGCGCTTCGGCGCCGAGCGCTACGAGCTATTCTTCCATGTCTTCGGCAAGAACGGCGTATTGAAGGAGATGGAGCCGGTCAAGGTGAGCCTCGCGCACGAGCTCGGTATCGTGGTCGAGGGGCTTGCCGACACCGACGCGCTCGCCGAGAAAATTACCGACTTCGCCGTACGCATGTTCTTTCTTGTGCGTATTCCGGGGGTCAAGGGGACGGCCGGCACGGCGGCCACTTCCAAGCAGACCATGCGCTCCTCGCCGGGCTACGTTTGGAACGTCAATCACACCGTGCGCATCGACGATCCGATGGCGTTTTTTCCCGTGCACATGACCGAAGCGGGCGTATGAGGGAAACGCAAATGGCGGCGATCAAACTGGGCGAGCTGGCAACCACCGTGCGCAGCAAGAACGCGGGCGTCAACCAGATCACGTTCGACATCATCTTCCGCAATCGCGAGGACTATCAGCGCGCCGTCGCAAGCGGCGCGCTCACGCGCGACAAGGTCGCCGGTCTGTTCAACATCGGACCGGAGCGCATCTCGGACTTCGTGCTGTTCGAAGTCGCCAATGCCATCAAGTTCACGATTTACCGCGCGCGTCCGGGCGGCAGTCCGGGAGACTGGGACATGCTCGGCTGCCAGCAGTACGGGCCGCTGCTCGAGATCGAAATAGCGTGATGCGGGCGAGCGGGCCGCGCGACACCCGATACCCCGCCTTGACCTGATCTTCCAGGACAGCGCCGTTCATCCCGTCGATCCCCATGACCCTCGAAATCCGTTTTCTCGGCGCGGCCGGCACGGTGACCGGTTCGAAGTACCTGCTGCGCAGCCACGGGAGGAGCCTGCTGGTCGACTGCGGGCTCTTTCAAGGTGTGAAGGCGTTGCGGCTGCGCAATTGGGAGCCGCCCCCGCTGCGGCCGCAGGAATTGGATGCGGTCGTCCTGACGCATGCGCATCTCGATCACAGCGGCTATCTGCCGGTGCTCGCGCGGCGCGGCTTCGAGGGACCTGTCATCGCGAGCCGCGGCACGCGCGAGCTCTGTGCAATCCTGCTGCCCGATTGCGGGCACTTGCAGGAAGAAGAGGCGCTTTACGCCAACCGGCAAGGCTTCTCCAAGCACAAGCCCGCGCTGCCGCTTTACACGCAAGAGCAGGCGCGGCAGACGTTGGGGCTGTTCAGGAGCGTGGACTTCGGCGAAGAGACATCGCTCGGTGACGCATTCCGGGCCAAGTTGCAGCCGGCCGGCCACATCCTCGGCGCATCGACCGTAGCCCTCCGCACCCTTGGCCCGCGGATCGTGTTCTCCGGCGATCTCGGCCGCTACAACGATCCCATCATGCACGCGCCCGCACCGATCGACGCGGCGGACTACCTTGTCGTCGAATCCACCTACGGCAACCGGAGGCACGAGTCGATCGATCCGGAAGCGGAGCTCGGCGCGCATCTCGCGCGCGTGCTGGAGCGAAAAGGGGTGGCCGTCATCCCGGCTTTCGCCGTAGGGCGAGCGCAGGCGTTGCTCTTCTACATCTCGCGGCTCAAGCTGCGCGGCGCCATCCCGGACGTTCCGGTCTTCCTCAACAGCCCCATGGCGATCGACGCCACGCAACTCTACCGGGCATATCGGCGCGAACATCGGCTCACGATCGAGCAATGTCGGGCTGCGTGCACGGTCGCGCAGATGGTGAACAGCACGGACGAATCCAAAGCACTCAATCTGCGGCGCGGCCCGATGATCATCATCTCGGCGAGCGGGATGGCGACCGGGGGTCGCGTGCTCCATCATCTGAAGGCTTTCGCACCCGAGCCACGCAACATGATCATCCTCCCCGGGTACCAGGCGGCCGGCACGCGCGGCGCCTCCCTCGCGACCGGGGCGAACGAGATCAAGATTCACGGCGCATATGTTCGCGTCGGCGCCGAGGTGGTGAAGCTCGACAGCATGTCGGCGCATGCCGACTACACCGAGATACTGCGTTGGCTGAGTGCATTCAAGATCCCGCCCCGGCGCACCTTCGTCACCCACGGCGAACCCGCAGCAGCCGACGAGATGCGCCGCCGCATCGAGGAGACGCTCGGCTGGAACGTTCACGTTCCCGAGCACGGCGAGTGCGTCTCGCTGCCATGAACGGGGAGCCGCGGCGGCTGCACTGCGCCGGCATCGGCGCCCGTCCCGGCGCGGAGGATGAACGAGGCCGCCGTTCACCGATCGCGCCGCGTTCAGAAATCCGTGTCTTCTCCCTCGATCGCGCTGCGCTGCCTCGCGCGGCGGTGCTGCCACAGCGCAAGCAACACCGACAGGATTGACGCCGCGATCAGCCCGCCGGAGATCGGACGGGTAAGAAACAGCCACGGGTTGGGGTCGCTGGAGACGGCGCGGATGAGGTTACTTTCAATCTGGTCGCCGAGAACGACGCCGATGATCAGCGGCGCCAGCGGAATACGCCCCTTGACCATGGCGTAACCGATGACACAGAACAGGAACAGCACGTAGACATCGTTCATGGTGTTACCAAGCGCATAGGCGCCGATCACGCACAGCACCAGCACGATCGGGATCAGGATGGATTTCGGCAACGTGATCACATGCAGCCATGCACGCGATCCAAGCCAGATCACGAACACCATCAGCGGCAGCGCGATCAGATACGACGCAAAGATGCCGTACGCGATTTTCGGGTGCTGCGAAATGAACAAGGGGCCGGGCTGGATACCGTGAATGGTCAATGCACCCATCATTACCGCGGTGACGGCATCACCCGGAATGCCGAACGCCATGATCATGATCAGCGAGCCGGCGACGTTGGCGTTGTTCGAGGCTTCCGAGGCGATGATGCCCTCGGGGATGCCGGTGCCGAATTTTTCCGGGTGACTGGAGAATTTCTTGGCCTGATCGTACGCCATGATATTGGCTGCGCTGCCACCGATCGCCGGCAGTACGCCGATCAGGACGCCGACGAGCGTCGACCATACCAGCACGAACGGCCGGCTCAGGATTTCCCATAATGTCCTGAGCTTGTTGACCCGCAGCTTCATGGTCACGCGAGCGCCGGCGCCGTCCGTTGCGCCGCGCCCCAGCTTTTCGACATCGGGCATCAGTTGCGCGAACGCGAACAGACCGATCAGAACCGGCAGAAATGGCAGGCCGCCTTCCAGCGAATGCAGGCCCATCGTCAGGCGCTGCGTGCCGAGAATCGGATCCGGCCCGACTACGGTGACCGCGAGTCCGATCGCGCCGGACAGCAGCCCCTTGGTTATCGAGTCGCCGACCAGTCCGGCCACCATCGACAGCGCGAACACGTACAGCGAGAAAAATTCCCATGGTCCGAATTTGAGCGCCAGGGATGCCAGTGGTCCGGTTAGCTCGATCAGAAACAAGCCGCCAAGGGTGCCGCCAAGAAACGCCGAAAACACGCCGACCCAAACGGCGCGCCCGGGCTCGCCCTTGCGCGTCATCGGGAAGCCGTCGAATGTGGTCGCGATCGCGGACGGGGTGCCCGGAATGCCGATCAGACTTGCGGTGATCGAACCGCCGGCCGAGCCGCCGACATAAACGCCGATCATCGCCGCCAGGCCTTGCAGCGGGTCGAGACCGAACGTGAACGGCAGCACCATGATCACCGTCATCGTGATCGTGACGCCCGGCAACGCGCCACCGACAACGCCGGCAATGGTCCCGATGACGAGTGGCAGCAGATACTGCTGGTGCAGCACCGTACCGAGGTGCATGAGCAGCAGCTCGTAGTGGCTCACATTCCGGTCCAGTTTCCGCGCGGCAGCAGAATCAGCAGATAGCGTTCAAAAGCCAGTACGCACGCGGCCGTCGTGCCTATTGCGACCACCAGAACGAGCAGCCAGCGCTTCCACGATGCCGGCCACTGAAGCGTGATCTGCAGACCGAATGCGAATAGAAGCGTCGAAACACGGAACCCCAGTTCCGGCAACGCCAGTATGTAAACGAAGAACTCGGCGAAGGTCGCAAGGACGAGCGCGTAGTTGGGACGTCCAGGCTCTGGAACGCCGGCCGGTTGTTCCACAGCCACGCCGGGACGTTGGCGACGCGCTTCGATCAGATCCAGCGTGACCAGCAGCGCGCTAAGAAACGCCATCAGCGACAGCACCACACGCGGGTAGAACGCCGGCCCGATCGGCACCATCGCTGCAGGTGGCAAGCCGCGCGTGAGAAGCAACAGCCAAACGCTGATCGCGAGGCACGCCAGCCCCGCGATCCCGTTACGGCCCAACATTATTGCGCTTACGGGTCAGTCGTCTTGCTTGAGCAGACCGAGATCCGCGGTTAGCTCCTTGGTGATCTTGGCGTCCTTGCGCATGAAGGCGGCGTAGTCCTTGGCATTCATGTAGCGGACCTCGGTACCTTGCAGCTTCATCGCTTGTGCAAACGAGGGTTCCTTTGCCGCCTTCGCGCAGGCTTCGCCCAGCTTCGCTTCGATTGCCCGCGGCGTTCCTTCGGGCGCCATGAGGCCGCGATTCACTGCATATTCCACGTCGTAGCCCAACTCTTTCAGCGTCGGCACATCGGAAATCTGGAGGTTGCGTTTTTCGGACATGATCGCGAGGAACTTGAGCTGGCCGGCCTTTACCTTCGATCCCTGCGTGAGATTCGAATCGCCCAGATCGATGTGACCGCCGAGCAATGCGTTCATGCGCGGTGCGGTGCCGTCATAGGGTACGTACTTGACTTTGATGCCGGCCGCTTTCGCCATCAACGCCATCGAGTACTGGCTGGTCGAGCCCAGCGATGCGCCCACCTTGACCTGATCCGGATGCGCTTTCGCGTACGTCACCATCTCCTTGAACGTGTCGTAAGGGGTCTTCGAACTCGCGGTGACTACCGACGGCGTTGACGAAACCAGACAGACAGAATCGAACGCCTTGTCCCAGCGGATGTCGGTGAGCCCCCCGTAGTAGGTCGACAGGACCGAGTCATGCGCCGCGAACAGCGTATAGCCGTCGGGTTTCGCATTGGCCGCCTCGCGTTCGCCGACGGTACCGGATGCGCCCTTGACATCGGTGACGACGACCGGCTGGCCGAGATACTTTTGCATCAGCGGCGCGAACACGCGGTAGATGCTGTCGGTGTCACCTCCGGCCGCCCACGGCACGATCAGCTTGACCGGACGGTCGGGATAGGACGAGGCCGCGAACGCGTGCGACCCCAAGCAAAGCAGCGCGACGGCTGCCATGACCACGGACTTTTCCATAACACCTCCTCATCGTTAATCGTTCACTTCGGCAGCGACTACACAGTACGAATTGGAGTTTGCATTGTGGACGCCGGTTCCGAAAACCACTGGCCGGCGCTGCTGCGATAGCGCATCCGCAGTCAAGACGTTCCTGCCCCGCACGCCACGCCGCGGCCTGCGATCGTGCCCGATCGCGTGCGAAGGCGAGCGAGCCGATGGACCAACGCCGCAGATACCGTACCCGCTGCCGTGCGAATGTCTGGCGGCCTCGATGCGGGAGCGCAACGACGCTTCCGTCTCGGATCCGAGGACCACGTTCGACGACCCCCGGCGATCGACCATGCCTTGCACACCAAACCTCATCGACAGCAACGCCCGCCTCCCGCGCCGCAAGCGCGGGTGCGTACGCGTTACTGCGGCAGCGGTGACACGGCCGCGTCGAGTTGCGCGCCTTGGATCTCGGCCTTGCCCGCCAGCGCGCGCACGTACTGCGACAGCGCGCACGCCTCGCCGCGGCGGCGAAGCTCGGCTGCGGCGTCCGCGCGTGCCAGCTCGTAAGGGATCTGCCTTGCCTCGATGCGGCGGTCGATCGCGACGATGTGAAAGCCGTGCCGTGTCGCGACGAGCTGCGCCAGCACCCCGGTGTCCGTGCCTTCGAAGATGGCCGCATCGAATTCGGGCAACGTCTCGCCGCGCTGCAGTTGCCCCAGGCTGCCGCCATGCGCGCCCGAGGGGCAGTTGGAGTGTTCCTTTGCACGCGCCTCGAAGAGCTCCGGATTGGCGCGCAATTCGTGCAGCATCGCCTCGGCTAAGGACCGGATTGCCGGCACCGGCGCGCCCGGCGTGACCTGGAACAGGATGTGCCGCGCGCACACCAGGTCGGCGCTGCGGAAGCGCGCGAGGTTGGCGTCGTACCAGCGCCGGCACTCCTCCTCGCTGGGCTCGGCCACGGAGACTTCCTCGGCGAGCGTACGCTCGATGGCGCGCGCGGTGTCGATCTCGCCCGCGCCGTCCTCGAGGTAGCCCAGCTCGCGTGCCCGCTGGCGCAGCAGCTCGTGCACCGCGGCGAGCTGTGGCGTCGGCCAGGCCGACGCGTCGACCTCGACGTCGTTGACTCTCATTTCATCGGGTTCGCCGCACGCGTGTCCTTGCGCACCAGCTGGTAGGGGCGGAACAGGTAGGCGATCGAACCGACTCCACTCCAAATGTGCACCATGCGCGTGAACGGCGACACCAGGAAGATGGTGAAACCGAGCAGGATGTGCGCCTTGTACACCCAGGGAATGCCTTGCAGGATCGCCGCGCCGCCGCCCTGGAAGTACACGACGGTCTGCACGTAAGCGACCAGGCGCTCGAACTGCGCGCCGCCCATGTGCTGAGCGGAGACCGGGACCGTGGCGATCCCGAGCGCCAGCTGCAGCCACAGCATGACGACGATGGCGATGTCCCACCTGCGGCTGTTGCCGCGAATACGAACGTCGGCCAGGCGGCGGTGGATGAGGACGCTCATCCCGATGATCGCGATAAGACCCGCGATGCCGCCGATCACCATCGCGAGCAGCATGTGCTCGGTGGGGCTCATCAGCCGCAGCACGATCGCTTCGGGCATCAGGAAACCGACGAAGTGGCCGAGGATCACGATCAGCACGCCGTAGTGGAACAGGTTCGAGCCCATCCTGAGCTGGCGCAGGCGTAGCGTCTGAGAGGAATCGCTTTTCCATGAGTACGGTTCACGGTCGAACCGTATCAGGCTGCCGAGCAGCAGGATCGCCAGGCAGATGTACGGATAAATGTCGAACAGGAAGTCGTCGAGGATCGTGGGCGCGGTCATCGTGGCATCTGCGCATGTTCGTTGCGTTTCACGTGCAGCGACCTCCGGGCGCATTGCCCGGAACGGGCGGCGTGAAGGCGGGTTTCTCCTCCCAGTCGCGGTCGAAATCCTCCGCCGGGGGCGCCGGGGCGCGGGCATCGAGCCCCTTCTCTCCGCCGATCGCGAGCAGCGCCGCCATCACCGCAGCGTAGCGGCTGTGCCGCTGCAGCAGGGTGTTGCCGAGCGAGCGCAGGATGTGCGCCATCTCGCCGATGGTGTCGCGCACTTCCGCGGCATCTCGGCAGCTCAGGTATTCGAGCATGAGCGGCAGGTGATCGGGCAGCTCGTCGGCGACCGGATCCAGGCCGGCGTCGAGGTAGCGCGCGCGCAGCTCGAGCATCGCCGGGCCGCGCTGGCGGCCGTCGCCATGCACGTGCTCGAATAGGTTGAGCGAGGTGCGCCGGCCGCGGTCGAACAGGTTGACGTAACGGCCCTCGGCTTCGAGCGCGCCGCTCGCCGCGATCTCGTCCGCCAGCGCGACCAGGGCCTCCTTGTGCCGCCGGTCTAGCGCACGCGCGTCGCGGATCGCGTCGACGATCTCGGGCAACGCCGCGCGCAGCTCGTCATCGGGGTAAGCGAGCAGGACGGAGAGAGCGCGCAGCAGTCGGGCGGGATCAGCGGACATCGGCGTATGCAATGAACGTCACTCGGCCTCGTCCAGCTTGCGGATGGGGATCATCTTGCGCCGTCCCATCTTGCCGCCGAACAGGCCGGCCTTGGCATCGATGCCGTCGCAGCCGTTGCCGAAAGTAAACCCGCAGCCGCCGCGGATCTTGTAGGCGTCGTGGGCAGTCTCGCGATGCGCGGTGGGGATCACGAAGCGGTCCTCGTAGTTGGCGATCGCGAGGTAGCGGTGCATCTCGCCAGCGGTCGCCTCGTCGAGGCCGACGCTGGAGAGCAGCGCCGGATCCTGGAATTCGCCGAGCTGCTTGGCGCGGAACCAGGCGCGCATCGCGAGCATGCGTTCCAGCGCGCTCACGACGGGCGCCTCGTTGCCGGCGGTCAGCAGGTTGGCGAGGTAGCGCACCGGGATGCGCAACGAGCCCACGTCCGGCAGGCCGTTCGCGCTGCTGCCGATGGCGCCCGCGTTGGCGTGCGCGCTGATCGGCGAGAGCGGCGGCACGTACCACACCATCGGCAGCGTGCGGTATTCCGGGTGCAGCGGGAAGGCGATCTTCCATTCGACCGCCATCTTGTACGCGGGCGAATTGCGTGCGGCTTCGATCCACGACTCGGCGATTCCGTCCTCGAGGGCCCGGCGCCGGATTTCAGGATCGAACGGATCGAGGAACAGGTCGAGCTGGGCGTGGTAGAGGTCGTGCGGATTTTCGACCGAGGCAGCTTCCTCGATGCGGTCGGAGTCGTACAGTAGCGCCCCCAGGTAGCGGATGCGCCCGACGCACGTTTCCGAACACACGGTGGGCATACCCGCCTCGATGCGCGGGTAGCAGAACGTGCACTTCTCGGCCTTGCCGCTCACCCAGTTGTAGTACATCTTCTTGTACGGGCAGCCCGAGACGCACATGCGCCAGCCGCGGCACTTGTCCTGGTCGACGAGGACGATGCCGTCCTCCTCGCGCTTGTAGATCGAGCCGGAGGGGCAGGAGGCCACGCAGCTCGGGTTGAGGCAGTGCTCGCATAGCCGCGGCAGGTACAGCATGAAGGTGTTCTCGAACTGGCCGTAGATGTCTTTCTGCACCGCCTCGAAGTTGTAGTCCTTGCTGCGCTTGTCGAATTCGCCGCCGAGGATCTCCTCCCAGTTCGGTCCCCACTCGACCTTGTCCATGGTTCGACCCGAGACGAGCGAGATCGGGCGCGCCACCGGCGCGGTCGGCAGCTCGGGCGCGGTCTGCAGGTTCTCGTAGTCGAAGGTGAACGGCTCGTAGTAGTCGTCGATCTCGGGCAGATAGGGATTGGCGAAGATGCGCGCGAGCACCGCCCAGCGCCCGCCCTGCCTGGGCACCAGCTTGCCGCCGCGCTTGCGCTCCCAGCCGCCCTTCCAGCGCTGCTGGTTTTCCCAGTCCTTCGGGTAGCCGATGCCGGGCTTGGTCTCGACGTTGTTGAACCAGACGTACTCCATGCCCTTGCGCGAAGTCCACACGTTCTTGCAGGTCACCGAGCAGGTGTGGCAGCCGATGCATTTGTCGAGGTTCAGCACCATCGCGATCTGTGCGCGGATCTTCATCTGCCTACTCCGGCTGCTGCACTTTGAGCTCGGCCTCGCGCGCCGCGTGCTGGATGCGATCCATCCAGTCGATCGTGCCCATCTTGCGCACGATCACGAAGCCGTCGCGGTCGTTGCCGACCGGTCCGTAATAATTGAAGCTCCACGAGAACTGCGCCGCGCCGCCGATCATCTGCGTGGGCTTGGGCATGATGCGCGTGACCGAATTGTGGATGCCGCCGCGCATGCCGGTGATCTCCGAACCCGGCACGTTTACGATCTTTTCCTGCGCGTGGTACATCAGGCACATGCCTGCCTTTACGCGCTGGCTGACGACCGCGCGCGCGGTCAGCGAGCCGTTGGCGTTGAAGCACTCGATCCAGTCGTTGTCCGCGATGCCGGCGGTGTTCGCGTCGACTTCCGAGATCCAGACGATCGGGCCTGCGCGCGACAGCGTCAGCATGATCAGGTTGTCGGTGTAGGTCGAATGGATGCCCCACTTCTGGTGCGGCGTGACGAAATTGAGCGCGATCTCCGGGTGGCCGTTGGGCTTCTTTCCGAGCAGCGGGCGAACCGTGCGCGTATCGACCGGCGGGCGGTACAAGGCGAACGCTTCGCCGTAGTCCCGGATCCACGGATGATCGAGGTAGAAATGCTGGCGCCCGGTCAGGGTGCGCCACGGTACCAGCTCGTGGACGTTGATGTAGCTGCCGTTGTAGCTGACCTCATCGCTCTGGATCCCCGACCAGACGGGCGAGGTGATGACCTTGCGCGGCTGCGCCTGGAGGTCGCGGAAGCGGATCTTCTCCTGTTCGCGCTCCTGCGCGAGGTGCGTGAGGCTGAGGCCGGTGGACCTCGACACGTCCTGCCAGCCGCGCACCGCGACCTCGCCGTTGGTTTCGGGCGCGAGCATCAGGATGGTCTCGGCCGCGTCGATGTCGCTCGAGATGCGCGGCCGGCCCTTCGCGGGCCCATCGGCGACCGTGTAGTTGAGCGCGGCCAGCGCCTTCACCTCGTCGAGCGCATCCCAGTGCACGCCCTTGGCGCCGTCGCCGAGGGTGTCGAGCAGCGGGCCGAGCGAGGTATAGCGGGCGTAGACGGCGCGGTAGTCGCGCTGCACGAAGGTGATGGCGGGCCCGGTCACGCCGGGCACGTAGTCGCACTCGCCCTTCTTCCAGTCGCGCACCTCGAAGGGCTGCGCCAGCTCGTTGGGGGTGTCGTGCATGATCGGCGAGAGCACCACGTCCTTCTCGGCGCTGCCGAGCTCGCCTTCGCACAACTCGGAGAACTTCCTCGCGATCGCCTTGAAGGCCTCCCAGTCGCTCTTCGACTGGTACACCGGGTCGACCGCGGCCGAGAACGGGTGGATGAACGTGTGCATGTCGGTGGTCGAGAGATCGTGCTTCTCGTACCACGACGCGGTAGGAAGCACGATGTCCGAATACAGCGCGGTGGTGGACATGCGGAAGTCGAGCGTCACCACCAGGTCGAGCTTGCCCTCGGGTGCAGGGTCGCGCCACACGACCTCCTCGGGTTTCGCACCGCCTTCGGCCCCGAGATCCTTGCCCTGCAAGCCGTCGCGGGTGCCGAGGAAGTGCTTCAGGAAATACTCATGGCCCTTGCCCGAGGAGCCGAGCAGGTTGGAGCGCCACACGAACAGGTTGCGCGGGAAGTTATCCGGGTTGTCGGGATCCTCGCAGGCGAGCGCGAGCTTGCCCGACTTCAGCGCATCGACCACGTATTGCCTGGGATCGTCGCCGGACGCGGCGGCCTCGCGCGCCACCTGCAGCGGATTGCGGTTCAATTGCGGCGCCGACGGCAGCCAACCCATGCGCTTGGCGCGCACGCCGCAATCGACGATGCTGCCGCTCTGGCGGCTCCGGTCGGCGAGCGGCGAGAGCAGGTCATCCAGCCCGAGCATTTCGTAGCGCCACTGGTCGGAATGCAGGTAGAAGAAATCGGTGCCAGCCATGTGCCGCGGCGGCCGCACCCAGTCGAGCGCGAACGCGAGCGTCGCCCAACCCGCTTCGGGGCGGATGCATTCCTGCCCCGTATAGTGCGACCAGCCGCCGCCGGACTTGCCGACGGTGCCGCAGAGCAGCAGCACGTTGATGACCGCGCGGTAGCTGACGTCCTGGTGGAACCAGTGATTCATCCCCGAGCCGATGATCACCATCGAGCGGCCCTGCGTCTTTTCCGCGTTCGAGGCGAAGCCGCGCGCCACTTCGATCACGCTCGCCGCGGGAGCGCCTGTGATTGACTCCTGCCACGCCGGCGTATACGGGACGTTGTCAGCGAAGCTTTTCGCGCAGGCCCCGCCCAGGTTCCGGTCGATGCCATAGTGCGCGCACAGCAGGTCGAACACCGTGGCGGCCACGGTCTGGCCGCTCCGCGTCGCGAACCTGCGCACCGGGACCTTGCGCACCAGCACTTCGCCCTGCTCGTTGTGCGGAAAGTGCTCGTTGACGACGCCGCCGAAATACGGAAAGGCGACGTCCAGCACATCGTCGCGCCGCTCGATTTCGGTCAGCTGCAATTCGATCTCGTCGCCGCCGGCGGCTTTCTGCTCGAGGTTCCACTTGGCGCGGTCGGCGCTGTCCTTCGCCGGCCAGCGGAAGCCGATCGATCCGCGCGGTGCGACCAGCTGGCCGGTCATGGTAATGCCGACGGTCTTCCAGTCGGCATGCTCGGGAGTACCGAGCGAATCGGCGAAATCGCTGGCGCGCAGATAACGGTCGGGCACCCAGCGCTCGCCGTCGCGGCGCAGGCTCACGAGCATCGGCAGGTCGGTGAAGCGCCGACAGTAGTCCTGGAAGTAGCCGACCTGGCGGTCGATGAAGAACTCGCGCAGGATCACGTGGCCCATCGCCATGGCGAGCGCGCCATCGGTGCCCTGCTTGGGGTGCAACCAGATATCGGAGAGCTTGGACACTTCCGAGTAATCCGGGCTCACCGCGACGACCTGGGTGCCGTTGTAGCGCGCTTCGACGAAGAAATGCGCATCCGGCGTGCGCGTCTGGGGTACGTTCGAGCCCCAGGCGATCAGGTAGCCGGAGTTGTACCAGTCGGCCGACTCGGGTACGTCGGTCTGCTCGCCCCAGACCTGCGGGCTGGCGGCCGGCAGATCGCAATACCAGTCGTAGAAGGACAGCAGGGTGCCGCCGATCAGGCTCAGGTAACGCGTCCCCGAGCCGTACGACACCATCGACATCGCCGGAATCGGCGTGAACCCAGCGACGCGGTCGGGACCATACTGCTTGACGGTGAACACGTTCGCTGCCGCGACGATTTCCAGCGCCTCGTCCCACTTTGCGCGCACGAAGCCGCCAAGACCGCGAACTGCCTTGAAATCCCTGGCCTCGGGATCGCGCATCAGCCCTGCCCAGGCCTGGACCGGCTGCAGGGTCTTGCGCAATTCGCGCCAGCGTTTCAGTAGCCGGCCGCGCACCATCGGGTATTTCAGGCGGTTGGCGCTGTAGAGGTACCACGAGTACGACGCGCCGCGCGAGCAGCCGCGCGGCTCGTGGTTGGGCATGTCCGGGCGCGTACGCGGGTAGTCGGTTTGCTGGGTTTCCCAGGTGACTACGCCCTGCTTGACGTGGATCTTCCAACTGCACGAGCCGGTGCAATTGACTCCGTGCGTGGAACGCACCGTCTTGTCGTACGACCAGCGGTTGCGGTATCCGTCTTCCCATTGACGCGCCTCGATGCGTGTTTCGCCCCAGCCGCCGGAGAAAGATTCGCGCGCGCGCGAGAAGTAGCGTAGCCGTTCCAGAAGCTGGCCCATGAATGAACCTCAACCAGGAATGTGCAAGGCTGCGAAGGCGCTACGCAATATTCTGTCCCGAGGCGAAAACGAGTCGACGCTCGTTCCCACAAGCGACGAACGCAAGCGCAGCCGAGGCCACTGGCGCCTACGCGGGAGCGGCTCAAAGAGTACGAGACAGGGCTCGCAGGGCAGGAGACTCCCATGCTGCCGCTCGCACGAACTGGTACAGAACAGTCACCGGTTGGGCTTGACCGCGCGCATGCGCAAGGTCAAACAGCGCCGCCCCGGCGGCTATAGAAACCGCTGGCGTGCAGACCCGCCAGTCGGTCGACCGTACTGCGGGGCTGGGCCGCTTGCCGGCTTTCGGCGCCCCGTCGCGGCGCCTGCCGCGCCCACGTGCGTCTTGTCCGCCGGCGCAATCAGTATCCGGAGAACTCCTCGGTCCGGGTGTTATCCTCGTCCACGCCGGCTTCGTCCAGCAGCTTCCTCATCGCGGCGACCATCGCCGCCGGGCCGCACAGATAGTAGATCGGCGCTTTCAGGTCGCTGACGTGCCGTGCGAGCATGCTCGCATTGATCAGACCACGCTCACCACGCCATCCGCCAGGCGCCTCATCCATGACCGGCACGAACGTGAAGTTCGAGTTGGCCTTCGCGTACGACTCGAGATCGGCCATGAAAGCGGCATCCGCTGGGGTCTTGTTCGCATACAACAGGGTGATTCGGTGCGCGGTCTTGTCGTGCGTTGCCTGGGCGATGATGCTGCGCACCGGCGTGATCCCGATGCCGCCGGTCAGAAACACCGCCGGGGTGCGCTCGTTGTTGTGCAACGTAAAACTGCCGTAAGGCGCATCGAGCTTCACTTCGGCGCCGATCGGCAATGCTCTGAGCACCCGCTTGAAGGCCGTATCGCGCAATCGCGTTGCCATCATCAGATCGGCTTCGTACGGGGCATGCGCCAGGGAGAAACCGCGGATGTTGCCTTCTTCATCGGTTTCGGGCGGGTCGAGCAAGGTGATGTCGCCAAACTGCCCCGCCTTGAATTCAAACCCTTTCGGCTTTGCCAGATGGATGGCCATGGTCGAGTGGGCGACGATGTCTTTGCGCATCAGCTTCACGTTGTAGATCGGCATCCTTGCCTCCGGCAGTAATTTGCTCCGTGCACGCCCTCTCTTCGCAAGCGGCGAGCCCGGGGCACCGCCGCACGGACGAACGAGCGAACGCCGCCAGCCCGCAACGTGCCGCGCGCCGGATCGAGAGCGCCCTCAGGCGCTTTCGATGCTGGCGCAGCGGAACGGTTTCGAGACTTCGGCGACCCGGCTTGGCGGTGCTGAGCCGGGTAAGCGCCGACCGAGCTTCCTCGCGAGCACGGCGGATCATGCGATCGTGTCTAGGCCTACCACGACCCGTGGTACTCCGGTACGCGCGAGACAAGGGGCAGCGCCGCGACGAGCAGCAAGGCCACCATGGCGTAGACCCAGGCTTGGGTGCGGCTGGGGTCATGGGAACTCGCGAGTATCGCGGTGACGATCGACACCGAGCTGATCGATCCGATCTGAAGCGACGCGGTGCGCAGCGCGGCGAGGATCGACGAATGCTCGGGTGCGAGTTGCAGCCCGGCGTTGCGGCTGGCCGGGTTGAGCGCGCCGCGCCCGGCGCCGATCAGGAATGCCGCACCCGCCAACCAGGCGTAGGGCGGCATGCCGGCGACCGGGCTTACGGCGAGCAGCAGCATCCCGGTTGCGACGCTCATGCCGCCTATATACAACGGCAGCCGATAACCGGTGCGCCGTAGCGCCAGCGCGGCCGCGACGGACACGACGATCGCGGCCGCCCCCTGGGGGATGAGCAGCGCGCCGGAGTCGAATGCGTCGAAACCGTAGCGGTTGGTTGCATACAGCGGGATCAGCACCATCGCACCGGTGGTGATGCCCCCGTAAACCATATTGATGAGGTTGACCGGTCCGAAACCGGCTCCGTAGATCAGGCGCGGGGCGATGAACGGCGAAGCCGATCGATTGATGTGATGGACGAATATCCGCAGCGCGACGATCGCGACCATAAGCGCCAGCGCGAATGCCGGCGACCACAGCTGCGCTTGCTCTTCGCCCAGGAAGCTCACGGCCAGCATGCCCGCGAGAAGCCCGCCGCCGAGCAGCGTCATGCCGGCAGCGTCCATCTCGAAATGGGTCTGCTTCGTCCGCGGCGTATCGCGCGGTACGTAACACAATGTCAGCACGGCGACGGCGATCCCGATCGGCACGTTAACGAAGAACACGCCCCGCCAGCTCCAGTACGTGACGAAAAGCCCGCCGAATACGGGTCCGATCATTGCGCCTATCGGAAAGATGCTGCCGAACAGGCTGACCGCGCGATCGCGCGCGGCGCCGAAATGATCCACGACGATTCCGGTTGCCGACGGGGTGAGGCCGGCTCCGCCGGCGGCCTGCAGCGCGCGCAACGCGATCAGCACGAAGATGTTTTCGGCCAGCCCGCAGAGCAGCGACGCCGCCGTGAACGCGCCCACCGACCCGAGAAATACCAGGCGGTGGCCGTACCTCTCGCTCAGCCGGCCGCTGATCGGCAGCATCAACACGAAGCCGAGCGAGTACGCCGTGATGGTCCACCCGGCCCAGTTGATCGACGTGTGCAATCCGTGCTGCAGAGAATGCAGCGCCGTCGCGACGATGGTCGAGTCGACCGACATCATCAGCAAGGCCATGGCGACGATCGCGAACACCGGCACGCGGCGGATGGGCTCGCTTGCCGCGGCGGGGTCCGAATACTCGCCGACTCTTCGCGTATCGCGCCCCGCATTCATGCTTGGCGTTTTCCGTGCGAGCGCGAGCGGTGAAATCTGAATGCGGCCACGATCGAGTAACAAGCAATTGACGCCCCCGTCCAATCGCGCCATCGCGGCGACCGGGGTTTCGGCTCGCGGCGCAGCCAAGCGCCGGGCGCGCCGAGTTCTCAGTGCGGCTTCTTCTGGACTGACCTGCCCTTCAGCTCGGCGAGCGCGGGACGCACCGAGGAGGCGAAGCGGGCCGGGTCATCGCACGAGCGGGCGATGAGCATCGCGCCTTCCAGCGTGCCGACGGTCATGCGCGCCACATCGCGCGCCGGTGCGCCAGCACGCAGCCACTTCTCCTTTCGCCCGCGCACGATGAGCGCGGCGAGCCAGGTCTCGCTCGTCTCGAAGAACCGCCGCACCTGCGCGCGCATCGCCTTGGGCAGCGTGCTGTATTCGGCGGCGAGCATGCCACACAGGCACATCCGGTCGCTGACCAGCACGTCCTCGTAGAGCTGCGCGTAGCGCTCAAGCTTGCGGAACGCGTCCTCCTCGGTGCGGTCGATGCCGGCGAGCGCCGCCTCGAAGCGCGCCCTTAGAATCGTACCGCTGGGACGTCTTGTAAGCTGCCGTCGCTGTCACGAAGCGGTTGCGCGCCTTCGATAACGCCGCTAGCATGACGGTCATGCCGAAGCGACGCGCCGCGCGCAGCGCGATCTCCCTCATTGCCGTCGTTGCCCTGCTGCTCTGTCAAGCGACCTGGGCGGGCATGCGCGCGCCGCAACGCATGGCGCTTGGCATGCATGCCGCCGGTTTCACGCTGGCGCCGAGCTGTCACGACCTGGGTGACAGCGACGTGCCGGCGAACGCCGCTCCCAGCCCTTGCGATTCCGCGCAACTGCCGAGCGACGAGATCAAGCCTCCGGTCTTCGCCGCCGCGGCGCTGGATGTAGCGTTCGTCGTGTTCAGCGCACCCGAACGCCACTCGTGGCCGGCGCGAGTCGAGCTCGCACACCCTGCGGGGGTACCGCCTCCGCTTCGCCTCCTTCACTGCAGGTTCCGAAACTAGCGCTTCGCGTGTGCTCGCGGCATCGGCGCCGCCGATGCCGCCGCCTTCTGCTTCCTGACACGCGGAGATTGCCATGAAGATTGGTTTCGCCCCGGCGCGCGCGCGACGTGCATGCGTATCGGCCGGCCTGATTGTTCCTCTCGTCGCGGCCGCGCAGCCGCACGACCCTTCGATCGCAGCGGCGGGCAGGGCGACCGTCCTGACCGCATCGGCGCCGGCTGCACACGCCGGGCGAAGCGCATCCGACTCAGGCCTGGAGGCGCTCCTCGCCGAAGCGATCGAGCACAACCCCGAGATCCGAGCGGCCCGCAGCGAGCGGGCAGCCGCGCGCGCGCGCATCGCGCCGGCCGGTGCGCTGGATGATCCCATGGTCGAGGCCGGAATCGTCAATCTGCCCGCGGCTTCGCCGAGCTTAGCGCGCGAAGACATGACCATGAAAATACTGGGACTGTCGCAGCGCATTCCCTATCCGGGTAAGCGCGGGCTGAAACACGACGTGGCCGTGCTCGATTCCGAATCGCTCGACCATGCCTATGCCGAGACCGTGAACCGCGTCGTTCGCGACGCCCGCGTCGCGTACTACGAGCTTGCGCTGGTGCACGCTTCCAGACGGCTCATCGACGACAGTCGCGCGCTCGTGCGGCAACTGCTCAAGGTCGCCGATGCGCGCTACGCGGTGGGGCGGGGCAACCAGGTGGATGTTTTGCGCGGCCAGACCCAGCTCTCCAAGCTCTCCGAGGAGGTCCTCAAGCTCGAGCGCGAGCGGGCCACCGCCACCACCGAGCTTGCTCGGATGCTGGGTCGCGACGCCGCCCTGAGTGTCGTCGACGCCCGGCTCGAATCAGGCGAGGTCCACCTCGATCCCGCGCAACTGCGCGCGGAAGCGTTGTCGCGCCGGCCGCAACTGCGTGCACTGGAATCGCTGGTCGCGCGCAATCGCCGCTCGATCGATCTGGCGAAGACCGGACGCTATCCCGACTTCGACTTGCGCCTGTCGTACGGACAGCGCGACCGCATGCCGGGCGGGCCGGGGCGCTCCGATCTCGTGAGCGTGACGGTGGCGATGAATCTGCCGATCTGGGAGGGGACCAAGACGCAGCCGCGCATCGCCGAGGCGGCAGCCCTGCACGAACAGGCGCTCAGCCTGCTGCAGGCGCAACGCAACGAGACCGTGATGCGACTTGGCCAGCAGATTGCGGCCGCCAAACAGAGCCTGCGCACGGCACGGCTCTACCGCAGCGAGATCATTCCACAGGCCTACGCGACGATCGACGCTGCGATCAGCGCCTATCAGGTCGGTCGCAGCGACTTCGCACTGCTGCTCGACAACCAGATGGCGCTGCTCAACTTCCAGCTTGGCGAAGCGGCGGCCGTCGCGGCTTACGACAAGGCGCTCGCCGAGATCGACTTCGTGACGGGCCGGGCCGCACCCGCGCTAGCGGCGCTCGGCGAGGGGGAACAGCGATGAACGCATACGTCGGCGTGATTCTGATTTCGAGCGCGCTCGCCGCGGCGGCTTTCGGCGGTTACTGGCTGGGAAGCCGCGACGTTCCCGCGCCGGCTGCGGTCAACTCGGGCGTAACCGCGCCCGCGGCGGCAGCGGCGAAACGAAAGATCCTCTACTACCGCAATCCCATGGGCCTGGCGGATACCTCGCCGGTGCCGAAGAAGGATCCGATGGGCATGGATTACATCCCGGTATACGAGGGCGAGGAAGAACCGGGCAGCACAACTCAGATCAAGATCAGCGCCGAGAAGGTCCAGCGGCTCGGCGTGAGGACCGAGCCCGCCGCTTTGCGCGAGCTCACGCGCACGCTTCGCGCCGTCGGAACGGTGCAGATCGACGAGCGCCGCGTTCATACGGTGGCGCCGAAGTTCGAAGGCTGGATCGAGCAACTGCACGTTGCCACCACCGGGCAACCGGTGGCGCGCGGCCAGCCTTTGATGGCGGTGTACAGCCCCGATCTCGTCACGGCCCAGCAGGAGTACCTGATCGCCGCCCGTGGCGTGGAGGCGCTCAAGGAGGGCGGCGCGGAGCTGCTGGCGAGCATGCAACGGCTGCGCGCAAGCGCCCTCACGCGATTGCGCAACTGGGACATCTCGGAGCAGGAATTGCAACGGCTCGAGCGCGAGGGGGCAATGCGCCGCACGGTCACGCTGCGCGCTCCCGTTTCCGGGGTCGTCATCGACAAGCCTGCGCTGAAGGGGATGCGCTTCATGCCGGGAGAGGTGCTGTATCAGATCTCCGATCTGTCATCGTTGTGGGTGCTGGCCGAGGTGTCCGAACAGGACCTCGGTCTCGTGCGGCCCGGACAGGCCGCGACCATCACCGTGACCGCGTTCCCGGGGCGAAGCTTTCACGGCAAGGTCGCGTTCTTCTACCCGACGGTGACGCCGCAGACGCGTACCGGAACGGTACGCGTCGAGCTGGCCAATCCGGGCGGTCTGCTCAAGCCGGCGATGTACGCCACGGTCGAGCTCGCAGCAGGGGCCGCGAAGAAAGTCCTTGCCGTGCCGCGTTCGGCGGTCATCGATAGCGGTGTGAGGCGCGTCGTCCTGGTTCAGACCGCAGAAGGACGATTCGAGCCGCGCGAAGTACGCACCGGCGCGCTTGCCGACGACTACGTCGAGATTCTCGAAGGCGTCAAGGATGCAGAGGCTGTCGTGGTCGCGGCGAACTTCCTCATCGACGCCGAGAGCAACCTGAAAGCCGCGCTTGGCGCTTTCCAGCCGGCGGTCGCAAACGACGCCGGATCGAAACCGGACGCCGGAGCTGCCGGCGTAAGCCATCGGGCCGAAGGCACGATCGATTCGTTCGATGTCAAAACGAATACCGTGTCGATCACCCACGGGCCGGTGCCGAGCCTGAAGTGGCCGGACATGACGATGGAGTTCCAGCTCGCGAACTCGGCGCTGGCGGCGATGGCGAAGCCGGGGACCAGAATCACGTTTGAATTCGTCGAGCGCAAGCCCGGCGAATACGTGGTGACGCGGATCGAAGGAAGCCGCTCCGCCAAACCCTCAGCCGGTCACTCGGGACACTGATCATGCTGAATGCGTTGATCGAGTGGTCCGCCCGCAACCGCTTCCTGGTCGTCCTTGCCACGCTTCTCATCGTCCTCGCCGGGGTCTATGCCGTCGCGAAGACGCCGCTCGATGCGCTGCCGGATCTGTCGGACGTGCAGGTCATCATCTACACCGAGTACCCCGGGCAGGCGCCCCAGGTGGTCGAGGATCAGGTGACGTATCCGCTGACCACGGCGATGCTCTCGGTGCCGCAGTCGAAGGTCGTGCGCGGTTTTTCCTTCTTCGGCGCTTCCTTCGTTTACGTGATCTTCGAAGACGGGACCGACATCTACTGGGCGCGCTCGCGCGTGCTCGAGTATCTGAACTTCGCATCGGGACGGCTTCCGCGCGGCGTGAGCCCGCAACTCGGCCCGGACGCGACCGGCGTCGGCTGGGTCTACCAGTACGCGGTCGTGGCGAAGAAGCGCACGCTCGCCGAGCTGCGCACGATCCAGGACTGGTTCCTGCGCTACCAGCTTACGAAAGCGCACGGCGTCGCCGAGGTCGCGTCGATCGGCGGTTTCGTGCAGCAGTACCAGGTCATTGTCGATCCGGTCCGGCTGCGCGCCTACGGCGTACCGCTGAGCCGCGTGGTGGAGATCACCCGCGATTCCAACCGCGACGTGGGCGGGCGGGTGATCGAAATGGCGGAGACCGAGTACATGGTGCGCGGCCGCGGCTATCTGCGCGGAACCGCCGACCTGGAGTCTCTGGTCGTCCGCGCCGAGGGCGGCACGCCGGTGCTGCTGCGCGATGTCGCGCGTGTCGAGCTCGGGCCCGACGAGCGCCGCGGGCTCACCGAGCTCAACGGCGAGGGCGAGGTCGTTTCCGCCATCGCCGTGGCGCGCTATGGCCAGAACGCCCTGGATGTCATCCACAACATCAAGGAGAAGATCGGCGAAGTCGCGCCGGGGCTGCCCGAGGGTGTCGAGGTCGTGACGGTCTACGACCGCTCGGACCTGATCCATCGGGCCATCGATACGCTCAAGCGCACGCTGATCGAGGAGAGCCTCATCGTCGCGCTCGTGTGCGTCGTGTTCCTGCTGCACGTGCGCAGCGCGCTCGTTGCGATCATCATGCTGCCGGTCGGCGTACTGATCGCATTCATCGCGATGCGCTGGCTCGGGATCAATTCCAACATCATGAGCCTGGGCGAAATCGCGATCGCCATCGATACGATGATCGATGCGGCGATCGTCATGATCGAGAACGCGCACAAGCACCTGGAGAGGCTTCAGCCGGGCGAATCGCACCTGAGCGCACTGGTACAGGCGTGCAGGGAGGTGGGTCCCGCGCTGTTCTTCTCGCTTCTCATCATCACGGTCTCGTTTCTGCCCGTGTTCACCCTGGAAGCGCAGGAAGGCAGGCTTTTCTCGCCGCTCGCGTACACCAAGACTTTCGCGATGGCGGGCGCGGCCCTGCTGTCGGTGACGCTCGTGCCGGTGCTGATGGTGTTCTTCATCCGCGGCAGGATACTCGCGGAGGCGCGAAATCCCGTGAATCGCTTCCTCATCGCGTTCTACCGGCCGCAGATCGCATGGGTGATGCGCTGGCGAAAATTGACGATCGCACTGGCTGGGGTTGTCCTGGCCGCAACGGTCTGGCCGGCTTCGCGCCTCGGTGTCGAGTTCATGCCGAGCTTGAACGAGGGCACGCTGCTCTATATGCCGTCCTCGCTTCCGGGGATGTCGGTGACGAAGGCGGCCGAGCTCATGCAGGTGCAGAACAAGATCATCAAGAGCTTTCCCGAGGTCGCCTCGGTGCTCGGCAAGGCGGGCCGCGCGGCGACCGCGACCGACCCGGCGCCATTGGAGATGTTCGAGACGGTCATCAATCTCAAGCCCGAACGCGAGTGGCGCCCGGGCATGACCGTAGACAAGCTGATCGCCGAGCTCGACCGTGCGCTGCAGTTTCCCGGTGTGTCAAACGCCTGGACCATGCCGATCCGCGCTCGCATCGACATGCTCTCCACCGGCATCCGCACGCCGATCGGCGTCAAGGTCTACGGCAAGGATCTGGTCGAGATGGAGCATATCGCCAAGGAGATCGAATCGGTCGTCAAGACCGTCCCGGGAACCACGAGCGCATTCGCGGAGCGGATCACGGGAGGTTTCTATCTCGACATCGAACCCGATCGCGCCGCGCTCGCGCGCTACGGTCTGAACGTTGGCGACGTGCAGGGCGTGATCTCGACCGCGCTTGGCGGGGAGCTCGTGACCACCACGGTCGAAGGGCGCGAACGCTTCGGCGTGATCGTGCGCTACCCGCGCGAGTTGCGCAGCAACCCCGAGCGTATCGCGAGGGAAGTGCTGGTGCCCACCGCGAGCGGCGCGATGATCCCGCTCGGTCAAGTGGCGAGCATCTCGGTGGCGCGCGGGGCGCCGGCGATCCGCACCGAGAACGCGCTGCTCTCCGCCTATATCTACGTCGACATCCGCGATCGGGACATCGGCTCGTACGTGAGCGAGGCGCGGCGTGCGGTCGCCGAGCGTGTGCAATTCCCGCCGGGCTACTACGCAACCTGGAGCGGGCAGTTCGAATACATGCAGCGCGCAATCGAGAAACTGAAGATCGTCGTGCCTGTCACGCTGCTGATCATCTTCGTGTTGCTCTACATGAACTTCAAGCGGCTGACCGAAACACTCATCGTGATGCTGTCGGTTCCGTTCGGTCTGGTCGGTGGGGTGTGGCTCATGTGGCTGCTGGGTTATCACCTGAGCGTCGCCGTCGCGGTGGGCTTCATCGCCCTGGCCGGCGTCGCGGCGGAGACCGGGGTGGTGATGCTGATCTATCTCGATCACGCCTGGCAGGCGACTCAGGCGCGCTGCCGGGAGAAGGGGCTGCGGCCCGGCCCGGCGGATCTGTATGCGGCGGTGATGGAAGGGGCGGTCGAGCGCGTGCGCCCCAAGATGATGACCGTGGTCGCCATTATGGCCGGTTTGTTGCCGATCATGTGGACGAGCGGCGCGGGTTCGGAGGTGATGCGCCGTATCGCGGCGCCCATGATCGGTGGCATGGTCTCGTCCGTTTTCCTGACCCTCGTGGTGATACCCGCGCTCTATGCCCTGGTGAAGGAATGGCAGCTCCGGCGGGACTCGTCCAGGTCTCTCGCAGTGCCGGCCGCCGACGGAATCTGAGCGCTGCTTCGCCGCGGGAACGCCGAGGCCGCTCGAAGGCGAGGATGCGTTCGCGGCCTTTCGTGGCGCCGGTTCGGTGCCTGGGGGCCTTGATCGATGTGGCGCAAAAAGCGGGCGCGGCGTACACGGCGCCGATCAGCGCGAGCGCGGCGACGAGCAGTCCGCTCGAGGACAGCGCGTTCGAGTACGTGGCCGAGCGCATCGGTGTTTCCGCAAGCTGCGCAGGCCGATCTTCCCACTCGATTGGATCTGAACGAGAATCGCCGAACCAGGCGCGCATGGCTCTGGCGACCAGGGTTGAGGTGGATCATTCATGAACAGGATCGAGCGCGTGCAAGCAGCGCTGCGAGGCGAGCCCGTGGATCGGCCGCCGTACGCATTCTGGACGCATCTGCCGGGCATCGATCTCGATCCGCTGCGGCTCGCCCAGGAGACCGCCGCATTCCAAGCGCGTTACGACCTCGACTTCATCAAGTCGATGCCGAACGGTTTCTACTGCGTGGAGGACTGGGGCGCGGCGTGCGACTACAGCGACATCGCACGGGGCGGTGTCGCGCGGACCGTCCGAGCGGCGGTGTGCGCGATCGACGATTGGGCACGTCTCGAGCGCGTGAGCGCGTCCACTGGCGCCTACGGGCGCGAGCTGCGGCACTTGCGTGAGCTCGTGCGCCGTGTCGGCCCGGACGTGCCGGTTCTGGCGACCGTGTTCTCGCCGCTCACCACCGCCGGCAAGCTCTCGCAGGAAGCGCACCGCAGCCACCTGCGGCAATCCCCGGCCGCGGTGCTGGCGGGTATCGAGGTGATCTCCGAGGTGACCTGCGCATTCGTGCGCGAAGCGATCGGCTGCGGCTGCTCCGGGATGTTCTTCGCCACGCAGGATGCGACCCACGCGGCGTTCTCGGAGGCGGACTACCGGCGCTTCGGCGAGCCGTACGATCGCCAGGTGCTGCAAGCGGCGAAGACGGCCGGCGCGTGGTTCAACGTCCTGCACGCGCACGGCGAGGATGTCCTGTTCGATCTGCTCAAGGACTACGACATCACGGCGCTCAACTGGCATATCGGCGAGACCGCGCCGTCGATCGAGGCGTACCGGCGCGGCGGCGGCAAGCGTCCCATCGTCGGCGGATTGCAGCGCGGCCATCTCACTCGGGGCGATCGCGCGGCGATTGCGGCGGACATCGCGCGCAGCATCGACCAGACCCACGGCCGCGGCATTCTGATCGCGCCCGCGTGCGTGATCCGCCACCCCGTGGACGAGGCGACGCTCAAATGGACCGC
>WYBJ01000014.1 GCA_011525945.1 Burkholderiaceae bacterium
GAATTTTATCACGCGAAATGATTGGCATAACGCTTGCTCGATAGTCCGCGGAACCAATTGAGGGAGTGTGTAGTGCGAGCAGTCGAAATGATCAGAAAGTCCGCCGAAGCGCAGCCCGCCCCAGCGGCATTCGTGAACGGTTACACGGACGGTCAGGCGGCGCGGCAGGGAAAGCACGTATTGAGCGCCTATCTGCGGGTGGGCATCGACGATTATGCGAAGGGATTTCGTGCCGGGTTTTACGCGCGTATGGCGCCGAGCGGTGTCACGGAGTTGTCGGTCCGGCGGCAGGTCGTCAATCTATAGCCAAGACTTCGACATGACCCGGCCGAGGTCAGTCGTCAATGAGTATGAAGCCGGCCGTGGCGGCAGCACGATCGGGGCAGGTCCAACGCTGCGGCACATCCTTCCAACGGCCTGCCGGCGCTATCCCGTCCGCGAGTAATCCCGTGGATCCATCGTAGGCGGAAGAGAGTGGGAGTCGAACCCACAAAGGACCGTCAACGGCCCCCACCGGGTTTGAAGTCCGGCCACCCCACCGGGGACGCTTCTCTTCCGTGCCGCCATCGATTCTGCGCCTGTCGCCATGACGCTGATGCCGCAGCTTGGCTATTCTATCTCGACCGCGGCACTTTCTTTCACCCGCGAACTCTGCGAACGGCGCTTTCGGCCGCCGTTCTCGCCTCGCGGACCGCATCGGTCAGCCTGCCGCTGTACCCCGCGCGCACCGCACCGGCGGCATAAACGCCCGGTACGGCAGTCTGCATCGATGCGTCGGTCTGGATGGCGCCGCGCGTATCGCGTTCAACGCCTGCGGGGGCGATCTGCGAATTAGGCGTCAATCCCACGAAGATGAAAGCGCCAGCGCAGTCGATGCGCTCGCACTGTCCGCTTGACGTGCGCACGCTGACCGCATTCACGGTGTCATCGCCATGGATTGCCTGCACACTGACACCGGTTCGAAAAGTGACGTTATCGAGTTGCCGCACACGCTCGGTCAGCTCCGGTCGCGCGCGTGGCGTCTCGCCACGCATCAGTATGGTCACCTGACCGACGTATTGCACAAGCGCAATCGTCTCCTGCAAAGCCGCATCACCGCCACCAACCACCACGACGTGCTCACCCTGGAACATCGGTCCGTCGCAGTCGGCGCATTGCGATACGCCGCGATGGTCGAATTCCTCCTCACCGGGGACGCCGAGCTTGTTCAACCGTGCGCCTGACGCGATCACCACGGCACGCGCACTGTGTTCGCCCGTTTCGGTCAGCACTTTGATGCTATCGGCGTCCGCTTCGATCGACGTCACGTTGGCGCCAAGAGTCTCGACGCCGGCTGCCGAATTAGCCTCCATCAAGGCGGCAGCGATGTCGACGCCCGAGCCGTGCTCGTCGTAGCCCTCGAGTTCGGCGATGTTGATCACCAAGCCCCCGAACAGATTGCCTTCTGTCGTCGCAGTCCTGAGCCCCAGGGATGCCGCGTGCCCGGCGCAAGCGAGCCCGGTGATGCCTTCGCCTACCACGATCAAGTCGTATGTCGCCAAGTCGGGTTCCCTCCAGTTATTTATGCCTTTGCTCGGCTCGCAGCAGCGCCGGGCGAAGCGGCCAGGGCCTGCGCCAACGGACGCCGTATGCGGCGTACGTCGCCAATACGTTGCGTGAATCCGATGCGATCGAAGTACTCCAGGACTTCAATCGCAAGCTTGCGGCTGGCGCCGCAGTGGTCGCGATAGTCGGCCGCGGTGAACTGGCCGTTCGGTTTGGCGCCCGCAGTCGCCTCCGCCGTCTGCGCCAGCCTTTCCACCGTGCTGCGCAGCAGGAAACGATCGGGCATGGTCTTGATGGGTTCGCCGGCGCGGCTCTTGCGGTGCAGGAAGTCGCTAAGCGCCTTTTCGGGCAAGCGCAATTGCTCGGACAACTCTCTGACGCTCGGCGGCAGCGGCACATCCTTCTGCAGCGCAGGCAAAACGCGCTGCCAGAGCCGCTCGTCTTCCGGATTGGATGTGGCATCGTGACCGGGTCGGCGCACGCGCGTACCGGAGATCTCGACCTTGCGCGCGTGCGCGAGCTCGCGCGCAATTTGGGTCAACAGCCACTCCGGCAGGTGCACTTGCAGCCGCTGCGGCAGGCTGGCGAGCTCCAGACCGAGCGACTTGGGGTCTTCCCGATGCAGCCGCAGCACTTCGTCGACGATCGCGACGGCGAGCTGCTCGTGGCGTGCAGCCGAGATCCCGATCCGCTCGCTGCGGCCAAATACGACGATATCGAGCTGCCGATAGAGCGCAGCGGCACTGGTCTGGTCGAGATTGAATGCGGTCTCGAAGGCGCTGACATCGATGCCTTCGTTCGCAGTCGCGCTCAATTGCCGTAGCGCTTCTTCGGCCGACTCGGCCGCCAGTGCCGCGACGATCTTCTGTCGCGCCAGCGAGTTTCTGCGCAGCGCCGGGGCGAACGGATCAGCCACCGTACCGCCACCGATGGTGCGCGTTGCCGACTGGTCGCGCAGGATGAAGCGGTCGCCGTGCAGGCAGCCGATCGGCCGGTCGAGAATGATCTGCGCAATGTGACTTTCCCCGGGGGCGATCGATTCGCCGCGCCGCACGGCAACCCGCCCCGTGACCGCCTCGGTGCCAAGGTGGCAATGCACGGGGGTCCAGTGCGCCAAGGGCTGCGCTTCGGCCTTCAGCACTTTAACTGTCGCATCGAAGCGCCGTGTCGGCTTGTGCAGCGTTTCGTCGAGCACCCAGTCGCCGCGCCGCAAGGCATCCTTGTCGAGCTTTTCCCCGGCGAGGTTGAGCGCGCAGCGGCTGCCGGCCCCGACCTGCTCGGCCGCCTTGCCGTGCACCTGTATGCCGCGCACGCGCGCGGCAAGCCCCGGCGGCGAGATCAGTAACCGGTCCCCGATCTTCACCGAGCCATTGAATACGGTACCCGTCACCACCGTGCCGCTGCCGGAGACGCTGAACACACGGTCGATCGCATAGCGAAAGCGCCGTCCCGAGATTGCACGCGTCTGGGCCTGGCGGGCTTCCGCGAACAGCTGCGAGCGCAGAGCCTCGATCCCTGTCCCGGCGAGCGCTGAAACCGGCAGCAGAGCCGCGCCTTCGAGGGCGCTTCCTGCAATCAACCGTCGAGTGGCTTCGCTCACTTCGGCCACGCGCGCTTCGCTTACCCGATCGATCTTCGTGATCGCGACGATGCCGCGTGCGACATTGAGCAGATCGAGGATCTGCAGGTGCTCGACCGTCTGCGGCATGATCCCGTCATCAGCGGCGATCACGAGCAACGCGAGATCGATGCCGCACACGCCGGCAAGCATGTTGCGCACAAACCGCTCGTGCCCTGGAACGTCGACGAAGCCGAGCAGACCCGCGCCCGGCACAGCGAGGTAGGCGAAGCCGAGATCGATCGAGATGCCGCGACTTTTCTCTTCCGGCAGCCGATCGGTGTCGACCCCGGAGAGCGCCTTCACGAGCAGGGTCTTGCCGTGATCGATGTGTCCGGCCGTGGCGACGATCATGATGCGATCGACTCGCTGGCGACCTGACGCGGGTTGGCGCCGTCTGCGGGCAGTTCCAGCAGCGGCAACTGCTCGGTGAGCTTGCGTGCGTCGTCCAGCATGCGCAGATCGAACACCAGCATGCCATCCTGGATGCGGCCAATCACGGGGACCGGCAGGCGCCGGAATGCCACTGCCCAGCGTTCTGGCAGCCGACCGCTGCGGCGCGATGACGCCATGGGCCGCAGCGCGACCCCGATACTCGGCAGCAGATCGACCGGGAGCGAGCCGCTGCCAATCTGGCTGCGGCAGTCGATCGCTTCGACCTGTGCGCGGCCGGCCACCGCGGCGCTCAAGGCGGGCAGGACTTCGTTCGCCACGCGTGCGATTTCGTCGCGCGGGCGCGTCAGCCAGCGCAGGGTCGGCAACGATTGCCGCAGCCGATCGGGATCGGCGTAGAGCTTCAGCACCGCTTCCAGCGCCGCCAGGCGCAGCTTGTCCATGCGTAGCGCCCGCTTGAGCGGGTTGCGATTGATGCGTGTGATCAGCGCGCGGTTACCCACGATGAGACCCGCTTGCGGGCCTCCAAGTAGCTTGTCGCCGCTGAAGGTCACGAGGTCCGCGCCGTGGGCAAGCGTCTCACGCGCCGTGGGCTCGTGCGGCAACCCCCAGCGCTCGAGGTCGACCAGCATCCCGCTGCCGAGGTCGACGATGAACGGTAGCGCGCGTTCGTGCGCGAGCTGCGCAAGCTTTTCTTCCGCTACTGTCGCGGTGAAGCCCTGAATCGCATAGTTGCTGGTGTGCACTTTCATGAGTGCCGCTGTGCGTGCGCCGATCGCATCGGCGTAGTCGCCCAGGTGCGTGCGGTTGGTGGTTCCCACCTCCACCAGTCGGCAGCCCGCACGGGCCATGATGTCGGGGATACGAAAAGCGCCACCGATCTCGACCAGCTCGCCGCGCGAAACGATCACTTCCCTGCGCGCGGCGAGTGTGCTCAATGCGATCAACACGGCGGCCGCATTGTTGTTGACCACGGTGGCGGCTTCGGCTCCGGTGAGGCGGGTGAGCCAGCCTTCGACGTGTCGATCGCGCTCACCGCGCCCGCCGCGCTCGAGTTCGTACTCGAGATTGGTCGCTGAAGTCATCGCGGTCGTCATCGCTTGCGCGGCGACGCTCGGCAGGATCGCCCGACCGAGGTTGGTGTGCAGCACCGTGCCGGTGAGGTTGAGCACGCACCGCTGCGAGGGCGCACACAGCGCGTGCAAACGGGTCTCGAGCAACGCGTAGAAGCGGGACTGTTCGAAGCCGTCATCCGAAAAGAGCGCCAGGTGCGCTCCCGCACGCGTTTCATCCAGGAGCACGCGCATCTCGTCGGCGACCAGATCACGACCGTAACGTCCGATCGCGGGCGCGGCAGCCGACAGGAGCTTATCGACCGACGGAATGGCCCTGACGAAAGAATCTCGGTTCATCGCAAAGCGTAGCAAGGTACAGCCTACAGCCGCGCACAGCGGCAGAACCGAGTGTAGCATCGTCACGATTGCGAGCGCACGGCGCGAGCGCGCGCCGGTCTGCGGCGATGGCGATTGCTCCTGCGAGGCAGTACGTCTAGCCGGGTCGCGTGCGCCTATTCCCAGATGCCTTCGGGGAGCGGTAACCCTGCCAGTTGTTCACTCGTCAAAGGAGCCCGCGGCGGGATGCCCAACCGCTCCAGGATAACGGTAAGTTGTCGGCAATGTTGCGCCGAGTGCCAGGTGCTGCGCTCGAACACGTCGTGCGCTGCCTGCACGCCGTAATAGGTCTCGATCTGTTTCTCCAGATCTCGATCGGTCGTCGAAGTCCACCAGGCATGCAGGCGATCGCGGACGTCCTGGCCATAAGCGGCGATCTGTTCCGGCGTGCGCATCGACGCGGGTGGTTCGTCGTTTGCAAGCGTGTTGGAGTACCGCTCGCCGCCGTAGGCGATAAGGAAGGCCTCGCCGATGCGGAAGATGTGGTACAGGAAAGGATGAATGAGGCGCGGACGGTTTGCGATGACCCGCTCGTCCATCTGATCGAGCGGCACCTGGCGGACCAGACCCTGCGCGGTCTCGAGGATCGAATCGTAGCGCGGCACCAGCACCGGGGCAGGTAGCTGGCTGCGGTTGAGCGCTACTCCGACGAACCTGGCCACATCTTTTAGGTTCTGGCCGAACGTGTAACGTTCGCCGATGGCGACCACTGGCACGTTACGCAGACCCATCGCTTTGAGCTGCTCCATGCCGCCCGGCGTGTTGAACACGTCGATGACGTCGAAGTCCTTGATCGTCTGCGAAAGAAACTCTTTCGTCTTGAGGCAGCTGCTTCACCCGGGTTGGGTGAAAAGGCGCACGCGTTCCATACCGGAGCTCCTCGATAAGGGAGTCGGGCGAGGCTACTCCGTCGGTACGAATGGCGTCAAGGAACCGCTCGCATCGCCGGGCACTGTCGCGTGCGCCGCAGCAATGATGCCTCCACCGAGGCACACGTCGCCATCGTACAGTACCACCGACTGACCCGGTGTAACGGCAAGCTGCGGCTGCTCGAACGTGATCACGCAGGCGATAGAGTCCAGGGCATCGATGCGGCAAGCCGAATCCGATTGGCGGTAGCGCGTCTTGGCCGTGTACGGGCGCCGGTGATCGGGCGCAACGCCTGCGATCCACGATTGCCGGTGGGCCACCAGCGCGCGCGCGAGCAGCAGCGGGTGATCGCGGCCCTGTACGACGATCAAGCGGTTGTTCGCCAGATCCTTGCGGGCGACGTACCACGCACCCGCGAGCCGACCCGCAAGCCCGCCGATACCGAGCCCCTGGCGCTGTCCGATCGTGTAATGGACGAGCCCCGCGTGACGGCCGATCACCGTGCCTTCCGCGGTGCAGATCTCGCCGGGAGCCGCGGTGAGGTAACGGCTCAGGAACTGCCGGAAAGGTCGCTCTCCGATGAAACAGATACCGGTGCTGTCGCGCTTGTCATGCACGGCGAGACCGTGCGCCCGGGCGAGGCTGCGCACGGCGGCCTTGCGCAAGCCGCCGATCGGAAACAGCGTGTGTTGCAGTTGAGTCTGGTGCAATCGATACAGAAAGTAGCTCTGATCTTTGCCTGTATCGACCCCGCGCTGGAGCCGCACGCCGTCGGCGCCTCTGTCGATGCGCGCGTAGTGGCCGGTGGCCATGAGATTGGCGCCCATGGCGAGCGCATGGTCGAGAAAGGCGCGGTACTTGATCTCGGGGTTGCACTGCACGTCAGGTTTGGGTGTGCGTCCGGCCCGGTACTCGGCCAGGAATTCGGCGAACACGCGCTCTTTGTATTCGGCCGAGAAATTGACGACCTCGATGTCGATGCCGATCCTGTCCGCGACTGCGACCGCATCTACTAGGTCGGTTCGAGCCGAACAGTATTCGTCGTCGTCATCGTCCTCCCAGTTTTTCATGAACAGCCCGCGCACACGGTAGCCCTGCTGTTTGAGCAGCAACGCAGCCACCGCGGAGTCGACCCCGCCGGACATGCCGACAATGACGTCTGGGTAGGTCATGGGATCCTGCTGATTCCCGCCTGGCGAACCGGCCAATCGGCCGGCGCCGCCTTACGCGGAAATCCTTCTGTTCAAACGCGACGCATAAACGAAAAAAGGCAGGGTTCCCCCTGCCTTTTCCAAGTGTTTGGCCGTCAGACTATATAAGATGCCCTGTAGGAATGCAAATGTACTGAAAAGAAAAGGCAGGGATCTCATCCCTGCCTTTCCGATCGAGTTCGGGAGGCGCTTATTTCTTGGCTTCTTCCTTCTCGCCCTTCTTCGTGGTCTTCTTCTTGTCCGCCTTTTTCTCGGTCTTCTTGTCGTCGGCGGCATACGCAACCGGAGCAATCGTGACAACGGCGAACAGAGCGGCCATGATGGCGGCGATCAACTTGGTCATGTCGGATCCTGTCTGTGGTTGATTGGTATGACCAGAAACATCCGGTCGTAACCACTAACGCCGGCTTGGCCGGACGGTTGACAAGACATCCGTTCATGACATGACATTCGGATGAGCGGGTGGCGGCGGCAAGTGTCGTCTGGCGGCGTCAACCGCGCTGCACTCGTTGCGCGCGGCATCGGCGGGCGGGCGCAGCGTCCGCGGGCCAAACGAGAGGTGGCTACGCGCAGAGAGCGCGCGTGACGCGCCTGCGGTGCACGCCGCGGGCGATGCACAATCGAGCAGTGAGCAAGCTTTGCAATCCCTGGCTTCGTTCCCAGCAGAGGATCGGACGTGGCCGTAACGCCGCCGGCAGCAGCGATTCGGGCCAATCGGGCGGTGAAGGGTACGACGGGCGCGCGTCGATCACAACTCGGACGCGCCAATGACGATGCCCAGCGAACGCGCTTCGCTGGGCATTTGTTTTGCTTCGCTTGGGTGGGTGCTTGGTCGCTGCGCAGCCTAACCTTGGGCTTGGATGTTCGACGCTTGTTTTCCTTTCGGTCCCTGGGTCACCTCGAACGTGACCTTCTGACCCTCTTTGAGGGTCTTGAAACCGCCCATCTGGATTGCAGAAAAATGCGCAAACAAATCCTCGCTGCCATCGTCCGGGGTGATAAACCCGTATCCCTTGGCGTCGTTAAACCATTTCACGGTGCCCGTGGCCATGCGCGTTTCCTCACGAAAGAATCGGGCAGGGAGCCCAGTTGATCTGTTTGAGTTTCAAGACCGCGCAACGGCAGGACCGGTACAGCAGTTCACCTTGAAGCCAAACACCCACGCGCGTTCTAGGACATTTGAGTGCGGAAGTCAAGTACTCGAAAGCCGATGCGTGCACGTTTTTGCCGCCCTTGAAAAATTCTCGTTAATGGTCAAAATAGACTCCGACGGGCCGGAATCTCATATTGGCAGGCAGTCATGGCAACACGGCAACGCGACAGCACGATCCTCGAACCGGCGAAGGCCAAGGTCAAGCCGCCCAAGATGTTCAAGGTCATGCTGCTCAACGATGACTACACGCCGATGGATTTCGTGGTTTCCGTGTTGCAGACTTTCTTTTCGTACAGTAGAGAACGGGCAACGCAGATCATGCTAAAGGTTCACCGTGAGGGCATGGGGGTATGCGGCGTCTACTCCCGCGACGTGGCGGCGACCAAGGTCGAGCAGGTGACCGCTTTCGCCCGGCAGCACCAGCATCCGCTGCGGTGCGTCATGGAGGAAGCGGAATGATTGCCCAGGAACTCGAAGTCAGCCTCCACATGGCGTTCATGGATGCCCGCCAGAAGCGCCATGAATTCATCACCGTGGAACATCTGCTGCTCGCCATGCTGGACAACCCTAGCGCAGCCGAAGTCATGCGCGCCTGCGCGGTGGAGGTGGACGAGCTGCGCAAGCAGTTGACCGAGTTCATCGCCGAGCACACGCCGAAGCTCTCCGGCGAGGATGTCGATACGCAGCCCACGCTTGGTTTCCAGCGAGTGATCCAGCGTGCCATTCTGCATGTCCAGTCTTCCGGCAAGAAGGAGGTGACCGGCGCCAACGTGCTGGTCGCCATCTTCGGCGAGAAGGACTCGCATGCCGTCTACTTCCTGCACCAGAAGGGGGTTACGCGCCTGGATGTGGTGAACTTCATTTCTCACGGCATTCGCAAGGCGCAGGAGAATGCCCCGGCCAAGCAGGAGGCCGAGGAGCAGCCCGAGCAGGAACAGCAGGCCGGCGGCGCCCTCGAAACCTACACTCAGAATCTGAATGCCCAGGCCCTGGCGGGCAAGATCGATCCGCTGATCGGGCGCGAGCGTGAACTCGAGCGCGTAATTCAGACCCTGTGCCGGCGGCGCAAGAACAATCCTCTGCTCGTCGGCGAGGCCGGTGTGGGCAAGACCGCGATTGCCGAGGGGCTTGCGCGGCGGATCGTCGAAGGCAACATCCCCGACCTGTTGCGCCGTGCCCAGGTGTACGCACTGGATATGGGTGCACTGCTTGCCGGTACCAAGTACCGGGGCGATTTCGAGCAGCGCCTCAAGGCGGTGCTGAAACAGTTGGTCGACAATCCGAACGCGGTCTTATTCATCGACGAGATCCACACCCTCATCGGCGCCGGAGCCGCGTCGGGCGGGACGCTGGACGCGAGCAATCTGCTCAAGCCGGCGCTTTCCACCGGCCAGTTGAAGTGCATCGGGGCAACCACATACAACGAGTATCGCGGCGTATTCGAGAAGGATCATGCGTTGTCGCGCCGCTTCCAGAAGATCGATGTGACCGAGCCATCGGTGGAGGAGACGGTCGCGATCCTGCGCGGCCTGAAGAGCCGGTTCGAAGCGCACCATGGCATCAAGTACTCGGCATCGGCTTTGAGCGCCGCGGCAGAGCTTGCCGCCCGCTATATCAACGACCGTCATCTGCCGGATAAGGCCATCGATGTAATCGACGAAGCCGGCGCCGCGCAGCGTATCCTGCCGCGATCGAAACAGAAGCGCACCATCGGCAAGGGCGAGATCGAGGAGATCGTGGCCAAGATCGCGCGCATTCCGCCGCAATCGGTATCGGCGGACGACCGTAGCTCGCTCCGCAACCTTGACCGCGACCTGAAGAGCGTCGTGTTCGGCCAGGACAAGGCGATCGAAGCGCTGGCTGCCTCCATCAAGATGGCGCGCAGCGGCCTGGGCAATCCGCTCAAGCCGATCGGCAGTTTTTTATTCTCGGGCCCGACCGGTGTCGGAAAGACCGAGGTGGCGCGCCAGCTCGCGTATATCATGGGTGTCGAGCTGATCCGTTTCGACATGTCCGAATACATGGAGCGGCACGCGGTATCGCGCCTGATCGGCGCCCCGCCGGGCTATGTCGGGTTCGATCAGGGCGGGCTGCTGACCGAGGCCATCACCAAGCACCCTTACGCGGTTCTGCTGCTCGACGAGATCGAAAAGGCGCACCCGGATATCTTCAACATCCTGTTGCAGGTGATGGATCACGGCACGCTTACCGACAACAACGGGCGCAAAGCCGACTTCCGCAACGTCATCATCATCATGACGACCAACGCCGGCGCCGCCGAACTCAATCGTGTCTCGATCGGCTTCACCTCGGCGACCCAGACCGGGGACGAGATGGTCGAGATCAGGCGCATGTTTACGCCCGAATTCCGCAATCGGCTCGATGCCATGATCTCGTTCGCGTCGCTCGATCACGACGTGATTCTGCGCGTGGTGGACAAGTTCCTGATGCAGCTCGAGGGGCAGCTGAACGAGAAGAAAGTCGAACCCTCGTTCACGCAGGCGCTGAAGGACTGGCTGGCGGAGAAAGGTTTCGATCCGCAGATGGGGGCGCGACCGATGGCCCGTCTCATCCAGGACACGATCCGCAAGGCGCTCGCCGACGAGCTGCTGTTCGGCCGACTGGTCAACGGCGGTCGGGTCACGGTGGACATCGACGACGACGAGGTGGTGCATCTCGTGTTCGCCGAAGAAGGCATGGCGCTGCTACCGCCGCCCGCACTGCCAGCGCCCGCCAACTAGCTACCTCTCTACTTTCGGCAACATCGAAAGTGACTGCAACGCGAAGCGCTCACATCAGCGTGCGCTTCGCGCCAACCGGCTGCGTTTCTCCTCGCCAATCCAACGTCATCGTTGAAACGACCAAGCGGTCGGGGTAGGATGCCCGTACGGCATTGCCACGGGAGGCCAACGATGACGAATGCGCGCTGTGCCACCAATATCACCCTGCTGGTCACGCTAGCGCTGCTGGGGGTCGGCGCCGCAGCCGCCCAGGACTACAAGCCGAACCGATCCTGGGCGGCGAGTTGTGCCACCTGCCATGGCACGAGCGGAGAAAGCGCCGGCTATATCCCACCCCTCGCCGGGCGCTCGAAATCCGATCTGTTCGGCGTTCTCAAGGAGTTCAAGGGGGGCAAGCGTAAAGCGGCCACGGTCATGCACCAGTACGCTCTGGGCTACACCGATGCGCAGCTTGAAAGCATCGCCGAGTACTTTTCGCACCAGCCGCGCTGATTCGACGAAGGAGGAAATGCCGTGGCAATGACGCGACGCGGGTTTGTGAAGGCTCTTGGTGCCGGCGCCGTGCTCGGCGCTGGAACGCTCCCAGGTTGCGCGGGATCGGGCTCGCCGAATGGCGGCAAGGTGGTGGTCATCGGCGGCGGGTTCGGCGGAGCGACGGCGGCGAAGTACATCCGGATGTGGGCGCCGCAGATCAACGTGACTCTGGTCGAACCGAACCAGAACTTCATATCTTGTCCGTTCAGCAATCGCGTGCTGGGCGGCAGCCTCAGGCTCGAGGAACTCACTGCCAGCTACGACCGGCTGGAACGCGAGCGCGGCGTGAAGCTCGTGCGAACGCGGGCGACCGCCATCGATACGGTTCGCCGGGAAGTACGTCTGGCCAGCGGTCAGACACTCGCGTACGACCGCCTGGTGATCTCGCCCGGCGTGGACTTCATCTACGACGACCTGCCGGGATTGAAGGCTGCGGCGGCACAGGAGCGCATCCTGCATTCGTGGAAGGCCGGCGCACAGACGCTCGCGCTGCGCAAACAGCTCGAGGCGATGCGCGACGGCGGCGTCTACGCCCTTTGTATTCCGCGATCCCCCTACCGCTGCCCGCCGGGGCCGTATGAGCGCGTCTGCCAGGTCGCCTTCTACTTCAAGCAGCACAAGCCGCGCTCCAAGATCCTGGTCCTGGACGCGAACGAAGACGTGCAGTCCAAGAAGGGCTTGTTCATGGCGGCCTGGAACGGTCCGTACAAGGGAATGATCGACTATCGCCCCAACAGCGAACTGGTCGACGTGGACGTCCGCGGCATGACGGCCAAGCTGCAGTTCGACAACGTCAAGGCTGACGTGCTGAACGTGGTGCCACCGAACCGCGCAGGCGATATCGCACGCGAGGCCGGCCTGATTACCGCCAACAACCGCTGGTGCGGCGTCGACTGGCAGACGATGCAATCGATTGCGGTGCCAACCATCCACGTCCTGGGCGATTCGACGCTGTCGGCTCCAGCGATGCCTAAATCCGGTCATATGGCCAATCAGCACGGCAAGCTCGCCGCCGACGCCATCATCGCGCTGATGACGGGTCGCGCGGTGAACGAGGAACCCATCATCTCGAACGCCTGCTACAGCTGGATCAGCGACCGAGACGTCGTCCATGTCGTTTCGGTCCACGCGTACGACCGGGCGCAGAAGACGTTGGTGCCGGTGAAGGGATCGGGAGGCTTGTCCCCTGCTATATCCAGCCGGGAGGCCGACTTCGCCATGGGATGGAAGCACGGCATCTTCGCCGACGCCCTGAGCTGACGTTTCCGCGGTTCGCGTCAAGCGCGCGGGCGCGGGGGTACCAGTCGCCAGGCCAGCATGGTAATTGCCGCGGCCGCCACGTAGGCCACGGTGAAGATCCATTCGGGAAGGTCGTAATAGAGCAGCCGTGCTACCCAGCGCGCGACAAAACTGCGGGCGTCCGAGCCATGCCGCAAGGCATCCTCCCAGACAGTCAGGGGGCACGTGATGCCGAGGACGGCCTGCGCGGCAACGAAGGCCATGGCCGCCAGATGCGCGATCCGAAAGGTGCGTGCACGTACCCACTGCCATCCCAGTGCGGCGCCGAGCCAGACGCACGCGACCCCTGCAGCGATGAACACGGCGAGCGCGAAATGTAGCACCAGAACCAGGTCGGCAAGTAGCAGGCGCATCGGCGAAGCTTACATCCGCGTCGCCTATGTCCGGCCGGGGCTCTGGCTCTCTCCCAGCAGCAGCCGCAGTTCCGCGAGCAAGCGCTCGGGCATCACCGGCTTGGGCAGGTAGCGCAGGCCTGAGGCCTGGATGACGCGCAGGCTCTTGGGTGCGGTATCGCCGGTCACGATCATCGCCGGCACCGGAACACCGAGCTCGTGGCGGATGCGTGCGATGGCATCGAGGCCGTTTTGTCCCTCGCCCAAACGGAAGTCGGACACGATCATATCGGGGTATCGCTCGCATTGCGGCAGCCGTTGCAGAGCGCAACGCAGCGATTTCGCCGCAACCGCGCGCGCGCCCCAGTGGTGCAAGGCTTCGACCATGGCTTCAAGCACCGCCGGGTCGTCGTCGATCACCAGAACGACCGCTTCACCCAGGCAGGCGCGCAGTGCCGGCGCCTGAACCAGTTCGCGTTCAGCGCTCACCCCGGTTGCATCGACCCGCGGCAGGTCGAAGCGAAATACGCTCCCGCGTCCTGGCGTGGATTCGAACGACAGGTGCACCCCGAGCAGATTGGTGACGCGCCGCACAATGGCAAGACCAAGCCCCAGGCCCTCACGCCGATCCCGCTCGGCAGCCTGGTAGAACTCGTCGAAGATCCTGCTGCGCTTCTCCGCCGGGATGCCGATGCCGGTATCCCATACCGCCACCCGCACCAGATCACCGCGGGGGCGGCAACCGATCAGTACCGTTCCGCGGTCGGTATAACGAATGGCATTGTTCACGAGATTGCGCAGCACCTGCTCGACCAGCACCGGGTCGCTCAATGCGGTGAGGCGGGTGGGCGCGGCACGCAGCGCGATGCCCTTGGCCAGGGCCTCAGATGCGCAATCGCCGAGCACCCGTTCGAGCAGCGTTCGCAGCGCGAAGGCCTCGGACTTCGGCTGCACGATACCGGCGTCCAGGCGCGAGATGTCGAGCAGCGCATCGAAGGACTTCTCCAGCACATGCACAGACTCGCACACCCGATCGGCAAGGGCGCATTGCTGCGGCTCGGTGATACGACGGCGCAGAGAATCGCTGAAAAGACCCAGGGCATGCATGGGCTGGCGCAAGTCGTGACTCGCCGCCGCCAGGAAGCGCGTCTTCATCAGGTTGGCGCGATCGGCTTCGCCGCGAGCCGCTTCGGCCTGCGCCTTCTGCTCGGTGAGTTGCGCAATCAGGTCGACATTCTCGTAGCGGCGCCGAACCGAATCGGTGATCGTGCGGTTGAGCTCGCGGCCGAACAGGAAGATGCCGTACATCACCAGCGCACTGATCACAGCAAGCAGGATGCGTACCGCCCCGCCCTCGACCGCCAGGCGCAGGATGATCGGGACGAGCACGCTCAGGACGAATGCATACAGTGAGGGCAGGTGCCGGCCGATCAGGGGAACTGCTGCCGTGCTGATGGCAAACAGCGCCACCAGCAACAGTGCCTGGTACTCGGGCGAGCCGGGAATGTACATGAACAACGCCGCGCTTCCCCACACCGTCCCGTGCACGGCGGTGCTCAATGTCCAATGCCGTTCCCAGCGGGCGATCTGCCGTTCTTCGTGCAATTGCGCCGGAAATGCGTGGTGCAGGCACAGGCGCCATACGAGCACCGCGCCGATCGCCCCGAGCCACGGCAGCAGCGCGATATGCGAGACCTGACCCCACATTCCCCAGGCCACGGTGAGAGCACCCGCAACCACACCCATGGAGGACCGGGGGACGTGACTGTAGATCGAGGCGATCAGGTCGGCGCGCACCTGCGCCTGCCGCACGCGTTCGAGCGTGGACCCGCTACTCTGATCAGGCCCAGAGGGAGCTTGCGCCGCGGGCCAGGCGGTCGGCTCGATGGTGCTCACGGCGGCTGGCCAGGTTAGCGTGTGCCCCCAACCTTTTCCGGCAGCAGCGCGTCGAGCCGCAAGCCCATGCGGCTGACCGCCACCAGAGCCTCCGTACGGTTGGAGACATTCAAGGCACGCAATATGGCGGTGACATGGATCTTGACTGTTCCCTCCGCCAGGTCGAGCGCACGGCAGATGAGCTTGTTCGACTTGCCTTGCACCAGCAGCGCGAGCACCTGTGCCTGGCGCTCGGTGAGCCCCACTTCGCGCGGCGAACGCGGACCAGGCGCAGCCGGCCGCGGCTCGGATACGGCGTGTGACGAACCAGCGACGACCGAAGGCGGCAGGTAGACGCCACCCGAAAACACCAGTCGCAAAGCGGCGATCAGGACCTCGGTCTTGGCGGTCTTGGGGATGAATCCCATCGCGCCGTCATTGATCGCCCGCAAAACCGTTTCGCGATCTTCCGTGGCTGACAGAACGACCACGGGCGTGCCAGGCGAGCTTGCACGCAGTTCCCCCAGCAACTCCAGGCCGTGCGTCCTGGGCAGGGTCAGATCGAGCAGGATGAGCGCCATATCCGGATGTGCGCAGATCTGTTCGAGCGCCTGCGGCGCATCGCGCGCCTCCAGTACTTCGATGTCGGGGTGTAGGTCGCGCAGCACCTGTTTGAGCGCCTCGAGAATCAATGGATGGTCGTCCACGACCAGAATCTTCATGCTTGCCTCCTCCGTCGCCAGGAACGAACGTCCCGCTTGTCGCTGTCGTCTCGTTCGTTGCGGCCAGTATAGCCCCGTCCCTGCGCCCGGGAATACGACCTCGGTGCTAGGACACGAGCATCATGCATGCGGCGCCAACGCTTCTCGGCGCAGTCGGCGAGTGCCCAGTGGCGGGAAGTGCTATGGTCGTACGGGTGCGCACACACCGTGTCCCGAGTCGGCCTAGCACCGATGTTTCATTCGCATCCGCGTGAGCGCCAGACACAATATCCGCACCGCGCGTAGAGCGACGCGAGAGAGGAGGACCGCCATGGAGCCTGCAGGCAACGAAAGCATGACTGCGCTACGCGCTGTCCGCGGCCATCCGGTGTCCGACACGACGCTTCTGCTTTGCGCCGATGTACTCGTCGTTTGCGACCAAACCGGTAAGGCGCCGCCGCGCGCTGGCGAATCGCTGTGCGATGCTGTCAGGAACGCGGAGCGCAGGCGGCGGTGCGAGCGCGAAAGTCATCCGCCGCCTTGATGCTCGTTCGAGGATCCCCCCTCGGGCGCGGGTGACCGCGCACTTTTTCTGAGGCTTTGCCGCTTGTGCCGGCGCCGTAGCCCGATACGCGGCGCTATCCGCGCGCGATCGGGCGCGTCGGATCGGCGCACCATTCGCTCCAGGAACCGGGGTACAGGCGCGAGCCGCTCAATCCGCCGATTTCCATGGCAAGGGCATTATGGCAGGCCGACACCCCGGACCCGCATTGATGCACGATTGCCCCGGGCGGTGTGCCCGCCAGCAGACGTTCGAACTCCGCGCGCAATTGCGCCGATGGTTTGAAGGTGCCCTCAGGCTGCAGATTCTCGTTGTATGGACGATTGCGGGCGCCTGGGATATGGCCGCCAATCGGGTGCAGTGTCTCGTTCTCGCCGCGGAACCGGTCGGCGGTACGTGCATCGAGCAGCACCATACCCGGATCGCCTAGATGAGCGTGGACGAATGCCATGTCTACCGTCGAGGCCGCGGGTGCGGCCAGGAAGCTGCCCTGTCGAGGTTCTCGCGGCGCCAGCGTGGTAAGCGGCCGGCCGCTGTCGAGCCAGGCCTTCCAGCCGCCGTCGAGCACCGCCAC
>WYBJ01000144.1 GCA_011525945.1 Burkholderiaceae bacterium
CATTGAGCGCCATCAAAACGACATTGTGACTTTGATCAGCAGTCTGTCGCCGCGATGTTCACCGAAAGCGCCATCCGCATCGCTACTAACGGCGTCAAACGCATCAAGTCCGACAGGCTGCTAGGAAGAGATCGTCCAGCTTACCTTCCGCTGAGCTTACCTTCCGCTGGTATGTACGCCGTCTGATCGAATCCGGATCGCCGTACGGCGTTCTACGGATGAGCTCACTGGGAAGCAGCGCCAATGGCGGCGCATGATCGCGTTGAACAATAGAAAGTATTGCACGGCCGGCGGATTGGAGGCCCTCAAAATTGGCGGGCGAAAGGGCTCCAGATAAGGCTTAAGAGCAGCAATCGCGAAATGTAAGAATCTCCTCCTGCTCCTGCTCCTGCTCCTGCTCAATGCTCTATGAGTCGGGCAACGACGCGAGCCAGCAAGTCTGGAAGTAGGTCGATTCCATTCGCTCGAGTCGATCAGCTCGCTATGCTACGACCAAGCGCGCGAGCAATAACGCGAGAGCCCCGCAGAAATCTCAAGCGCCGAGCGCCGCCCGCAGGTCGGCGATCGTGACCATCAGCGTCATCGGATCGAGGGGTGACTCATCGAGACCGAGGCTGAGGTAGAAGCTCTTCGCCTCATCGGACAGCGCGTGCACGACCATCCCCCGGATGCCGATAGCTTCGGCGGCATGAATCACGCGGCGTGCGACGTCCTGGAACAGCGCCCGACCCAGTCCTTGCCCCTGATGGCTGCGTGCGACCGCCAGGCGGCCGAGCACGACGACCGGCACCGGATCTGGCATGTTGCGGCGAAGGCGACCGGTGGCCGCCGCCGATGCGACGGCGCTCGATGACAGAGCGTAATAACCGACGACACGGCCGTTTTCGCAAACGACGAAGGTCCGTGACGCTCCACTCAACTGATTCGCGGCAGCGCGGCGCTGCAGCCAGACATTCAGCGAAGCGACGCCGCAATCGAAATCGGCCAGGACATGATCGCCGGTCAGTGGCTCGGGCGCGCTGAGCATCTGCTCAGGCGGTCTTCCAGGACGCTTTCGCCTGCATCGTACGGCGCAGCCGGGCATTGGATTGCGCCGGCCGGTCCAATCGTTTGATGAATTCGCTGTAGGCTGCGGGGTTGACCACCATCAGCGCGCGGTCCAACAGCGCTTCCTCGGCCGCGCGGCGGGCTGCCTCGAGGATGAAATCCGTGCGGGTCTTGCCGGCCGAACTGGCGGCGCGATCGATCAGGTTACGCTCGGCGGCGGGAATGCGCAGATTCAACGTCTCGCGGCGCGGCCTGGTCGGGGTGGCGGTGCTCATGGCGATTCTCTCCTTGTTCTTCCGAACATAGCATGGTGTAACGTCAAAGTCATTACAAACTCCTCGACGTCTCTTGGCTTCGTCGCGCAGCAATGCACCGTCGCTCATGGGGACTCGTTGTATACAGCCCCCTTTTTTCACATCAAGGTACCGATTCACCTTTCACTTTTCACGCTTCACTCCATCGTTACAACATCCCACCGCGCTTCACCTCCAGATAGCGATTCACCAGCGCGAGCGGCAGTTCCTGCGGTTCGACGTCGATCAGCATCGCACCGGCGCGCTGAAGCCGGTTGAACGACGCCTGGCGTTGCTGCAGATAGTCGGCGGTCGCGGCGTGGGTGAGTGCGCCGTCGAGGTCGCGCACCGGCGCCGACAAGGTTACGCCGAGCACGGTCTCGCGCAGACTCGCGAACAGCACCAGGTGGCGGCGGCGCAACAGCGCGAGCGCGGGCATCAGCGTGTCGTCGTCTTCGTCGCGAAGGTTGGACACGATCACGACGAGCGCGCGCCGCGCGACGCGGCGCATGAGATCGAGCGCGGCGGTGTGGTAATCCGAGGTGCGCAGCGTCGGTTGCAGATCGTAGAGCTGGTTCAACATCAAGGTCGTGGTCGAGCGCGCCTTGCGCGGCGCGATGAAGCGGCTCTCGCCCGCCATGGTGAGCACGCCGACCGCGTCGCCATGATGGATGCCGACGTGAGCGAGCAGAAGTGCGGCGTTGAGCGCCGCGTCGAAATGCGACAGCTCGCCGTCGATCGTACCCATGCGCCGGCCGCAGTCGAGCACGATGACGATGGCCTGATCGCGCTCGTCCTGATACTCGCGCGAGATGAGCCGATGCATGCGCGCGCTTGCCTTCCAGTCGATGCGGCGCAGGCTGTCGCCGCGGCGGTATTCACGCAGCTGCTGGAAGTCCATGCCTTCGCCGCGCCGGCGCCGCTGCAGGATGCCCATCTGCGACAGCCGGTGATCGGTCGCGAGCAGCGCATAACCCGACAGCGCGCCGAAATCCGGGTACACCCGCACCGACTGCGCTTCGCCCGCGCGCAGTTGCCGCTCCATCAAACCGAGCCGGGTGCGCAGGCGCAGCGCAATCGGTTCGAAGCGAAACGAGCCCCGCATAGTCGGGCGGATCGCATACTCGCTTTGCACCCAGCCGCGCGCGGGCAGCGTCACCTGCGAGGGTAACGCACGGGTATGAAAACACACCGGAACGTGATCGCGAATTTCGGCGCGTAGCGCGCGCTCGCAAGCGCTCGTGAGCTTGAGCGTCACGTCGTGCCAGCGCCCCACAGCCATTGCGGCCGCAACCTGGCGCTCTGCGACGGGTAGCGGGCTGCGTAGCAGGCGCACGCCGTCTGCCGCCATCGCGGCGGCGAGCAAGACGCCCGCATACATCCACGGATCGAGCATCCCGCTGAGCGCCGCCGCAATGCCGGCGGCGAGCCACAGCGCCGCGAGCTGCAGCGCAAGCCGGGATGGCAGCAACATGCCGTTCGGCGCTTGTCCTGGCGCAGCCGGCGCTATCCGGCCGGAACCCCGAAGCGCTCGCCGCCGCCTTCGAGGTAGGCGATCTCATCCGGAGTCGAGGCCCGACCGAGGATCGCGTTGCGGTGCGGGAAGCGGCCGAAGCGCTCGATTAGCGCGCGATGGCGGCGCGCATAGTCGGTCGAGCTCGCGAAGATCGCTTCCAGACCCGGCGGCGCGCGTGTCTGCAAGGCCTCGAAACACGCCACCGAGCGCGCTTGCAGATCCGCGCGCTCGCCGTGCTCGAACGGCAGGTACACGAACTTCGCTTGCAGCGGATGCAGCCGCGCATCGAAGCCGAGGTCGACGGCCTCTGCCGCCGCAACCGCCGCCAAGACGTCGAACGCGAACGCTTCGCGCCTGCCGCGAAAGACATTGCGCGGAAACTGGTCCAGCACGAGGATACGGGCGAGCGCCGTTTCGGGTGTGCGTGCCCAATCGTCGAGGTCGCCTGCGCCAGCGCGCTCAGGCAAGGCGCCGAAGCGACGCGCGAGCTCCGCGTCGAACGCCGGGTCGGCGTTGAACCAGACCTTGCTGCGCGTGCGCGCGGCCTCGACGCTCAGCAGCGCATCGCCGAACCAGAAGTGCAGGATGTCTGCCGCCAGCGGGTCGTAGGGAGCTGTCATGGCTCGAACACGCGTCGGCGTGAACGCGGCGGAACGATCTGCACGTGGCACCACCCGGGTGTGGCGTCGGGGTGTTCGAGCCACAATCCGATCGATTCCAGGGCGTCGAGATGAGCCATGCACCAGCCATCGAGCCGATCGCATGGGTCGTTCAGGTCGATCGCCTCGCAGGTGAGGTGCCGGCTGCGCGGCGAGGCATTGGGAAGGCGCGCGTTCACCGCCTGCGGGCGCCAGCCGGAATTGACCGCGCAGGCGCAGCCCGCACGCTGTAGCAGCGCATTGGCGCGCGCGACCATCAGCTGCGCATTGTGCCTGAGCGGGCCGGTCAGCTCGGCGCTATGCTCGGCATCGCGGCCCATGAAGTATTCGGTCAGCGTGATCGGACGCATTCGGTCCCGATGGTCCATCGCGGTGCGCGCTGGGGATGAGTCGGCCATGTGCTTCATCTTGCGTGTGCGAATCGTTTTCGGCTCGTGCGGGTTCGCGACATATCCGGTCTAAATTCGCGGCGCTTCGATCTTTTCCAGCAGCGCGCCCAGCAGCGCGTCCGAGTCCTGCCCTTCGATCTGCAGCTCGGGCGTGGGCGTTATGCGGTGGCGCAGCGCCGGCAACGCCATCTGCTTCACGTCGTCCGGGGTGACGTAGTCGCGTCCGGCCATCAATGCCGCCGCGCGCGCCGAGCGCACCAGCGCAATGCCGCCCCGCGGCCCCGCGCCGGCGGCGACCCCGTGCCAGCTGCGCGTCGCTCGCACGATGCGTATCGCGTAATCGAGCACTTGCTCGTCGAGCCTCAGGCTCGCGACGATGCGCTGCAGGCTGACCACTGCGGCGGGTTTGATCACCGTGTTCACCGCGCTCACGTTGAGCCGATCGCCGACCTGGTCTCGCGTCACGCGCCGGACCATCTCGCTTTCCTCGGCGAGCGTCGGATACTCCATGCGGATCTTGAGCAGGAAGCGGTCGAGCTCCGCCTCCGGCAGCGGATAGGTGCCTTCCTGCTCGATTGGATTTTGCGTGGCGAGCACCATGAACGGCAGCTCGAGTGCATGCGCCTCGCCCTCGATCGTGACCTGCGCTTCCTGCATCACTTCCAGCAATGCGGCCTGCGTCTTCGCCGGTGCGCGGTTGATCTCGTCGGCCAGCAGCAGGTGCGTGAACACCGGGCCGCGCCGGGCGACGAAGCGTTGCGCCGCCTGGTCGTACAGGGTATGGCCGGTCACGTCCGCGGGCATCAGGTCGGGCGTGAACTGGATGCGCCCCGCGCGCCCGTCGAAGGTCCGCGCGAGCGCCTGCACGAGCAGCGTCTTGCCGAGACCCGGCACGCCCTCGATCAGCACGTGACCGGCGGCGAGCAGCGCCGCCAGCACCTGTGAGACAACGCGCTGCTGGCCGATGACGGCTCTGGCGACTTCGGCTTCGAGCACACGCACGGCCTGGATCGCCTGCTGCACGAGGTCGGGCTTTGCCGGTGTCGAGCTCATGGTCGTTTTCGTTGTGGGTGAGAGCGACGGCGCGCGCCGCGCAACCGAGCGTGGATACTAGCAAGGGTGGCCGTGGCGCGCACCAGCTCGCGCGCGCTGTGCGCCGGAGACTGGAAGGCACCCGTTACCGTTGCCGCATCGGTGCCGAGCTGGGCCGAGAGTTCGGCGTAACGTTGCGCCGGCGGCAGATGCGCGAGCCGCGGCGCGGCCGCGGCGATGTGGCGTTCGAGCTGATCGCGCGCCGCGATCAGCATCGTCTGGCGCGCCCCTCGAGACCAGCGCAGGCGACCGGCCGCGCGCAGGTGTTCCAGCAACTGCCGACGTGCCGGTTCGGGTGCAGGCGCGACGGGACCGAAGCGAGGCACGATCCGCCACAGCGCCAGCGCGAGCACCATCGCGCCCGCGACCAAGAGCTGTGACGCGCGCTCGCCAAGCCAGCGCCACAGCGGCGCACCGGGCGTTGCTATCAGCACGAGCAGGCGATCGGTTGGCGTGAGCAGAAGCATGCGCCGCAGCAACTCGGCGTGCTCGTGGTTGCCGATGTGCCGGTTGTCGAATCGCTCCATCGCTGTCATGACGGTGACCCGACCGCCGCCCCGGCGCAAGCTCACGATGCGTGGCCCCTGCGCATCGGCGATCGAGAAATCGACCGTGGCGCGCCCGGGGTCGATCACCAGGTTGCCGCGTGCGCTAAGGCGCAGCGGCGCATCCGACCCGGGGAGCACGGCATCGAAATCAGCGCGACTCGGCGTCGCCGTACGCCTTCCGATGCGCAGCTCCTGCAGCAGCGGATCGCGCTGTCGCTCGGGCTCGGGCGCAACGATCAGGTGGGCGCCGCCCGCCACGGCGTGTAGCAAGCTCTGCGCGCGCGCGGGCGTAAGCCATGCGCGTCCGGCCGGCAGCAGGATGGTGCTGCGCACCGGTATATGCCGTAGCCGCGCCGGCTGCTCCTCCAGGTGCGCCTGCCAGCCGAGGCGCTCGGCGAATCGCATCGCGGCCAGATACGGGTTGGCGCGCGCGGCCGCTGAGGCGCCGATCGGGATCCTGATCGCCACCTGCTCATAGTTCGTCACGAACCACCACCAACCCAGCGCGGCCAGCGCGATCAGCGCAACGGCGGCAAGAACGGGCCGCTTCAAGCTGCGGCGTCTGCGCTGAAGTGCCGCGGCCATTGCGTGCACAGCTCGATCACGTGCGACGACTGCGGGGGACGATGGCCGTAGGCGGTCCTCGTCCAGGCGGTCACGAGCCGAGCAAAATACTCGGACCGCTCGTGCGCATGGGTCGCCTCGACGCGGCGCACACAATCGGCCTCGGTGTCGCCGTGCTCGATTCGCATGCGATCGCGGTGTATCAGCGTGACCAGCGCGCCGCGATACAGCAGGCTTAGCGCCAGACGAGGATCGCTTGCCGCGGCGGCGGCGGCGAGCTGGGCGAGATCGGGGGGCAGCGCCTCGGGCCGCACATCGAGGCCGAAAATCATCTCGGGCGCCTGCGCTGCGCGCGCAGCTGGCGCCGTGCGCCAAGCCCCCTCGCGCAGACGCTCGAGCAGGAAGCGAAGCACGATCACCAGGCCGTAGGCGAGCGCGGCGTAGGCGAGAACGCGCAAGATCTGGGCAGCGGCCGTGGCAAGCGAGCTGAACCAGCTCGCCAGATCCAGCGCGGGTGATCTACGCGGTTGCCGCTCAGCGCGCTCGCGCGGCCGCCACACCTTCTGCGTGCGGTATTGCTGGAACTCGGGCGCGGCCAGCACCTCCTCGATGAGCTCGCGCGAGGACTGCGCGGCCTGCGCGGTTTCGGCGCAGAAGAACGAGCTCGTACCGGCGACGACCGCTGCGAGCAGCACGAGCGCAGGTGCGGCTCGTGCACGCGCCTTGTCGCTCAAGCGGCGGAATCGCAGCTCCAGATCCCACGCTTCCAGTGCGGTGCGGCGGTTGAGATAGAGCGCGAACCCGCAACCGACATAGAGCGGCTCGACGGCGCAGTACGCCGCGATGAACGCCACGTTGTTGAGCCAATGCCACGATCCCGCGTCGCCCGCGCCGAACAGGATCGCGACGATGACGCTCATCCCGGCATCCGCGTCCATCGAAGCCGGCCGCAGCAGGTTCGCGAGCGCCGCGAGGGAGACGACCGCGATCGTTTCGAAGGCGATGCAGCAGTACATCAGTGCGCTCGTCTGGGCGCCCGCGCGCCGGCCGAGCAAGCGCTCGCGCGCGGCTGCGCCGGCGCCGGCCTGACGCTCCAGTTGGCGCACCGGCAGATTGAACGAGCGCGCGATTTCGAGTCGCCGCAGGCTGAGCGCGCCGGCAAGACCGGTGGCGCGCACGAGCGACGGGATGTCGGCAAGCGTCGCGCGCAGGCTCGGCGCGACGCCGAACAGAGCCCTTGCCATGACGTGCAGCACGACGCGGTCGTACAGCGGTTTGAACCACCACACCACGACGAGCGCGATGAGCGGCTGTTCGATGAGAAGATGCGCGACGAGCGCGACCGGCAGCACGGCGATAACCATCGCCGAATATACCGGCCGCCACCATGCGCGCAACATGACGACCCCGAGGTCCGCGCCCTCCCATGGGTTGCGCGGCCTCAGCGCCATCGTCATCCGATCAATCTGCACGTTGCCGTCCGGACAACAGGAGGTATGCCGCCAGCAGCAGCCACAGCGTGATACCAACGGCATACTTGAGAGAAGGATCGAAGTGTGTCACGGGCGACCAGAACGCCTCGACCAGAGCTGCAAGCGCGAGCATCGCGCCGCCGCCGTACACGAGCGCAACGGCGGCGCGCGCCTGCATGCGCAGCGCCGACACGCGGGCAAGCGGTCCGGGCAACAACAACGCGCTTCCTAGCATCAGCCCCGCTGCGCCCATGAGCACGATGCCGCCCAACTCCAGCGCGCTGTGACCCGCGACGAAGCTCAGGAACGGGGTCGTGAAGCCGATCTGGATCAGATGGCCCGCGGTCGCGCCGATGAGGACGCCGTTGATCACGAGATAGAAGACGCTCCCTAGGCCGAACAACAATCCGCCGGCGAAGGTCTGGAATCCGATCCGGATGTTGTTCCAGATGTAGTGGCCGAGCATCAGCGCATCGGCCTGCGCGGCGCGCGCTCCAGGTCGCTTGTTGGCCGGATCGTACATTTCCTCGTAGCGCAGGATCTGCTTCTGCGGCAGCAGGGTGTGCACGAGATCGGGCCAGATCTGCAGCGCTGCCGCCACGGCGATGAGCGGTATGAAGAAGAGCGCCGCGGCAAGCGCGATCGGGCGCCATTGGCGACGCACTGCTCGGGCGAAGTCGGCGGCAAAGAACCGCGCCACGGCGGGTCCGGTTTCCGGATGGGCGCCATATAGAACCTGATGGCCCCGCATGACCAGGGCATTGAGCCGTTCCACCAGGCCGGGGCTGTATTGCCGGTCGCGCGCCAGCGCGAGGTGCTGGCACAGCACGCGGTAGCGATGCGCGGCTGTCTCTTCGCCGAAGGTCGTGCTCGCTGCTCGGTCGCGCGGGCGCTTCGCGCTCGCGCTGTCCAGCCATTGTTCGAAAGCGAGCCACTCTTCCTCGTGACGCGTGCGGAATGCGTCCTGGTTCATGCGCGCCGTCCGCTGAGGTGGTTGGCGATCTCGATCAGGCGCTGGTGCTCCCGGCCCGCGGGCGCACCCGTCAGGGCGGTGGTGAGCGCCGCGATCTCCTGCGCCCGCTCCGGCGTGAGCAGCGCGCTACGCTCGGCGAAATCCATGACCGCGCGCTGTTCGTCGAGATCGAGCGGTCGCGGCGCCGGCACCGGCGGTGCGAGCGGGATGGCCGCGGCGCGCTCGCCCGGTTCCCGGTACACCACCACGGTACCGGCCGCGATATCGCCCAGACGCTTGAAACTGCCATTGAGCAGCATGGCGGCGAGCCCGAAGCCATAGGCAGCGGGCAGGAAATCGACTGCGCGCAGGAGGTTGCGCACCAGCGCCGCGGGCCAGCCGACCGGGGTGCCGTCGTCGTGCAGGACCATGAGCCCCAGCGCACGCTTACCCGGCGTGGCGCCATCGGCCCATACCTCGAACGCCGCCATTGCCAGCCACTCGAGCAGGAAGGCGAGGATGAGTATCGCACTCCAGCCGAACGCGCCCAGCATGCCGAGCACCCAGGCCGCGGCGAGCAGGACGCCCAGGCGCAGCAGGAAATCCGTCAACCACGCGACCGCACGGGGCACGGGGCCTGCCAGGTGCAGCGTGAGCTCGATCCCTTCCGGTGTCGGGATCGAACGGACCGTATCGAGCAAGTGAAGCACGTGCCTACTCAGGCGCTGCGCTGCGCGCGCATCGTGAGACGAAACTGCCCGCGAATCATCGTATGATCGGTCGCTGCGGCGTGCAGATCAATGCTGCAGGAAGATGTCTTTGTAGGCGCTGTAGATCGAACCCGCCATCATCGGCAGCACCACCAGCCAGCCCAGGCCGAGCGGAATGCTCGCCACGACGGCAAGTATGAAGAGCAGTATCCCGTAGACCAGGAACGGCAGCATGTTTCGCAGGCAACCGGTGAAGCTCGCTTTCATCGCGTCCACCGGCGGCATGTCGTGCAAAGCAGCCAGCGCCGGGGCGAACCACACTGCCATGGCGATCGGAATCAGCAACAGCAGGAAGATCAGCGCCGCCAGGGCGAAACCGCCCATTGCCGCGGCCGCATTGGCGCCTCCCCAAATGGGGGAGAACAGCGCGCCCCCGCCCACCAGCGCGAACACCATCCCGAGCGCGAACACGGCACCCAGGTAGAGCGCGCCGATCACGAGCAGCGGGGCGAGATGCGTCTGCAAGCCGGCAAACAGATGGCCGACAGTCAGCTCCCCGCCCCGGTCGAGCGTACGACAGCCGAGCATGATGCCGCCGCCAAAAGCAATCGAGAGCAGCGTGCTGCCGAGCTGTCCGAGTATCGGCACGAATGCGAGCACCAGGAAAATCACGATGCCGATGAGGGTGATGCCGATCCACGGCAGCGGCGCCTGGCGAAACAAGCTCCAGCCTTCGATGAGCCAGGCAAGCCCGCGCGCGGCATCGACCTGGCGGGGTTCCGCAGCGAGCAATCCCTCGGCCGCCGCGGGCTCCTCGAGACTCGCCCGCGGCGCCTGATATGGGTTGATCTCGGCCATGCCTTCCCTTCTCCCGTCGGTGATCCTGGCGCGATCACGGTTCGCGCTGGC